>JBAWET010000416.1:0-4236 GCA_049591355.1 Nitrososphaeraceae archaeon | reverse complement strand
ATCAAAATTGCCAACGTCCTCCAGTCTATGTGCGTCACTTGCTAAGTGAAAATTTACATTCTTTTCTTTAAATATACGAAGCCAGTGAAGTGGCGGTCTTCTATACTTGGCGTTAAGCTCCACCGTTATATTGAATTTAACGATCAAATCGGATAATTCACTCAATTCCTCGGAACTCAAGTCAAATGATTCCTCAGGCGCCAAATGGCCTAACGAATTAGGACGTGTATTTTCAATTGCCATTTTCAGGGCATTGTACCACTTGTCCTTGGTCCCATATTTTGTATGAAAGCTTGCTACCAGGAAGTGGCCTGCATATTCCTCTGGAAAATCCAAGGTACCGTTAGCCAAAATCTTCGCCTCAAAGCCAGGGATCATCCTTAATGCAGTTCCAGATGACTTGGCCTTGTCTATCTCTTCCAAATACTTGGGTATCCATTCAGAAGTTTTTCTAACGTGTTCAGTAAATGCTATCGAAATCAAACCCTTTTCCTCTCCACACTTCATAACATTGGCAACAGATAGATTACTAGGAGAATGATCATTGAAATTAGTATGGACATGATAGTCTTCTCTAATGTTTAACATACCATTCTGGTTTCAATTTCGGCTATATATCAATAATGTCAATCGAAAAAAAAGATCGGTATTATTAGTATTGACTAAAAGGTTGGAAATTAGAGGTGTAAATTTGTGCTAGTTAGTAGCACTTCAAAATTGTACACGCCGAAACAAAAAATCTTTATAAACAATAATTTTGCCTAAATGTCAGGTCACGATTATACTCTTTGAAGAATATCGCAAATACCATTCTGGTGCCGGGGGCAGACGGTCCTGCAGGAATAAATACAATCAAGTCATTAAGAATGTCAAAGTTCTCTGGAAAGATCGTGGCTTCTGATCCCAGTCCAATCTCTGCTGGATTTTTCATGGCAGACGCGAGTGAGATAATACCAGAAGCAGACAATACACTGTTCATAGACCACCTATTCAAAATCGTGTCAAAGCACAAGATTAATGTGCTGATGCCATCGTCAGGCTATGATATCTTTCCGTATAGTGATTGTAAAGATAAATTATTGGAACTAGGTGCTTTGGCTGTAGTAAGCGATAAGAAATCATTAGAGATTTGTCGAGACAAGTTCATGACTCACAAAGCTCTCTATTCAAAATTCGATCTGCCTTTCACAACAATAGATGAGAAAAAAATACAAGAATTTCCAGTAATCGCGAAACCAAGATACGGTAAAGGTAGTAGAGATATATTGAAAGTTAATGACGAGAATGATCTACGATACGCGCTTTCAAAATATGACGATCTTATTTTTCAAGAATATCTCCCTGGAATTGAATACACAATTGATGTTCTTTCAAATTTAAAACAAGAACCTCTGATCGCGGTACCTCGTATTCGATTACAAACAAAAGCAGGAATATCTACCAAGGGTAGAGTAATAAGGGATGAGCGAATAGAAGACATTTGCAAGTCAATTGCTGGTTTCTTGAAAATAAATGGTCCTTGCTGTATTCAAATGAAAGAATCTAAGGATGGAGTCCTAAAGTTTCTGGAAATTAATCCTAGATTAGGCGGGGGAACTATTTTCACCACCCTTGCTGGTGCTAATTTTCCAGCAATGATTGTTCAGATGGCAAAAGGAGAGGAGCCAATTATGCCCAAAGTTTCTGAAATTACTGTGATTAGGTATTATGAGGAGATAGTAATACGTAATGAAGATTCAATGAAGTTTGGATCCAGCTCTTCATAGAATTAATATTCTCCCCAAAACTTTTAGTACAAGTAATACTGTCAACTTGAAAAACTTCTGCTATTCTGCACGGCCAAAAACCAGTAAATTTCATCATTATCACACAAAATCCTACCACCATTGCAAAAGCAACCAAAATTGCATCGAGATGAACCAAGCTCTTGTTACCACGCTAAGAAGGATTTTAGTAATGAAATGTAAGTCCGCAAAGTGAAAACAACAAAGCAGTCATCTCCAACTCTTGTTTCGTATAGTAATAGCTGAATATATCAACAGCCAAGTATAAACGAAGGTTGTGAGAAATGTAAAGAGCGGTCTGTATAACCATAATTTATCACCTGGATTCCGTAGCCTAAAGTCTACTGCATATATCATTCCAGTAAACATTATCCCAGATATCCAATAAATCAATGAAATAACATCTCCCTTTAATGGTAACATAACTATGCTGTAAAATACAATATAGGGACGGACAAACCTCATTGAGGTTTGGATATAGTACAATAACGCAGATAAGAACGGCCGTTTCCAATAAATGCCTCCCGTAGAAAATAGACTTCTTATGAAACTTTTCTTCCATCGTATTTGTTGTTTAACCAGAGCAGAAATGGTAGTAGGCACGCCTACATTGACCCGTATGCTATAACTGTACTTGACGTTCCAGCAAGATTTCGCAGATTTACTCAGCGCCAAGTCCGGATCGGACGAGGAACGCATATTTTCCAGTTCGTCAGAGCCAATTGCCAAAATTGAAGAGTAAGTCTTTTCTGTTTTTTCTGCTTGTGGTTCTACCGGTGTACCTAGTACATGAGCAGTCATTCTTCTGTCAGTACAAAACTTAAACTCCATTCCTAAGAATTGATCATGTGCCCATTCGTGAATAAAATCTTGCACTGCAGCTCTTTTATAAAAGCTGAGTGAGCCAGAGCAGCACGTTACGGAACCGAAAGTACTTTCTGCGCCTTTTACGGCCCTACATGAACCGTCGATATAAACATCTTGAAATTTCTGAAATATGTTGCCCTCGTGCGCCCCTCTGACGCGTCCGTGGCTCGTCAGGGCACCGAGTTTTCTATCATGACAAAATACTTTTACTGCTTTTTCTACTGCAGTGCATTCCATGTCACAATCACTATCCATGAATGCATAAATTTCGCCATGAGCTATCTCACTGGCCGCTTCGATAGCCTGCTTTTTACCAACACTCTTTGACAAATGCAAAATATGAAAATTCTTCGAATCACTTTCTCTGTGCATTTGATCAAGAATTTGCCCAGTTTTGTCTGTACTTCCATCATTGACTACAAAAATTTCTTTGTTTTTATATGTCTGGACAAGACACGAGTGAATGCAATTTCTAATATTATCTTCCTCGTTTTTGACTGCAACTACTATACTAACCAAAGGCGCATTTTTCGTTAGATCTACATCCTGTGCCTCAAGATAGGGATCTTTATACCTGAAATATGCTAAAAAAAGAATGTTAAAGAGAACAAAACTGGTCAAGAAACTGTAAATACCGATCGTTAAGTCTACAACGTAGAGCATAAAATAGACTTTGGCAACAAGTACGCATCCTATCGCTGCAAGTAATAAGAATCTGACAAACGATATTCTCCTTTTTTGTTCAATATTCTGTGTTACTTTCTGTAAGCTCATTCATGATCACTGGTTAATTCAAATATTTCATCATTTGATTTCACTTCAATGTTAGTCGGCCGCATCTATATCTGATCTATCTAGATATTTTCTTATTAACATTATGAATCTATAGTCATGTCTACTGTTGTCAAAAAGATCAGATCTGACATTAGTGCTATGTTGGAGCAATTTCCCTCACGCTGAAATCTCTTATGTCCACGTCGCTTGCACTGTCCCATCTGAATGATGCTATAGGTCCTCCCCATGTAATAATTTGATCAGGTGTACCTCCACATTCTCTACCATTATTGCCCCAACCACCAGTATCTACTCGCTCATTAACTTTGATCCATTGGTTAGTATTCTCTTTGTCAAGCCATATCTCTAACTTTACACCTGTTTTGCCTGAGTGATCAATATTGTACATTATTGACTTAAATCCTACCCACTTTCCCTTGATAGAACCCATTCCCTTTAGATAATCACTAAAGACATAACCTCCGGTATGCCACTGTTCTTTTGTCCATCGTGTCTGACCATCAAAATAGAGATCACCTTTGTAGGCAACGCCCTCACAACCTTCAGGAGAACCAAATCCTGTATGCCGCCCACCCCTTGCATACCATGCAAAATTATCTCCAGATCCCGAATTGAGCTTAATATATCCAGTAATCTCGACGTCCCTCCAATCATTAGGGGACTGCATGTACCCCTTTGAAGCAATTTTGCTGTGGTCAAGTGTTTGAATGAGATTAGGCTTATATCCACTAGAGATAAATACCCCCATCCTGACTTTGGTAGATTTGATTTTAAAGGAACCATCCGAATT
>JBAWET010000415.1:0-13122 GCA_049591355.1 Nitrososphaeraceae archaeon | reverse complement strand
GATCGTAACATTGTCTTCGTCGGGAGGATCTGATTTTTATCAGCGATAAAATGAGTCCTTCAATTGATGACGAAAAGCATTCTAGGAGCGACATTGAACGTTTCATTTGCTTCCCGGCATCTCTCCGCTCTTTTCTCGTAATTCTTTACAAAAATGAAAATTTGATAGCTATTGACAAGAGCTGCTAATTTCTTATTCTGAGATGCATCGTTTTCCCTTACTCTATCATCAGATGATCTTCAAAACAGATTGATTAATTTGTTTGGAAACTCGATCCGGGTGCCTCTTCCATCCAGAAGAACACGAACTCTCGTTAAATGGAACACCCAATAGTGAAGAGAATCGCCCTTGATAGAGACTCTCTCAAGGTTTCAACTAGAGAGTAATTAACTTTGTATGTCATCCTCTATCTGTCTAATTTTTTTAGCTTTTCATCAAATTTTGCCCTGAATCTTGGTATATTTATAACAAACCTTTCGTGGACACCTTCCCCTATTTTATCTATTTTATCAAAGGCCTCCACGTCAAATGTAATTCTTTGATCTTTGACGCCAGTTATTTTTGCCTTAAGTAGAACTTCCGTGCCTACCGGCGTAGCTGCAAGATGTTTGATATTTACGAGAGTACCCACAGAATCTGATTCCTGATTTTGTAGGAACTGCTCTTTTAATAATAGCCTGCATGTTTCTTCCATCTCTGCGATCATAGAAGGAGTTGAAAATACATTTTCCCCTTCCCAAAGGAAGCTGGTCGTCTGAGTCGAACTCACTTTAATGCGTCTTTCTTTGGTTGCCCCAGTAGCAAAAGGAATATCCATCAAATTGTATACAGCCATGATTTACTTTTAGAGTTTTCTTAATAAAAATTGCCTTAGACTCACTAATACAAAAAGAAAAGAAGGGTTGCTGTCAAATTATCTATGGCGTCTTGCACCTGAGATAATCGCGTATACTAGTCCTACTGTTAACCCGAAGGCTAATGGTATCCATACTCCGAAGCTCTCTACACTCACATATATCTGCTGAATCAGGCTATCGAACATTATTAGTCATGGTATAAAGTAATCAGTATATTAGATTTTCTCAAGATAATCTCAAAAAATGCATTATCGCCCATTTTGGAAGGTCGAGTGACAGTCCCCTATCATGTACCTTCACCTTTTATATGCTGGCCAATTCTCTTAGTTTGTTACGAATGTACGATGTCCTTAAATTACCGGCATTCAAGATCTTTCAGATATGAAAATGCAGAAGGAATTTCGCAAGTTCTGCCCAAAATGTAAGATCCACACTTCGCAGTCCGTTGCTATATATAAAAAGGGCAAGGATAGAAAAACTGCCTTAGGTGCACGTCGTCATGCTGAAGACAAAAAGGGATACGGAGGCCAGAAATTCCCAGAACTCAAACGAACTGCAAAGACGACAAAAAAGATTACTCTAAAATATACGTGCAAGACTTGCCAGAGAAAAACGATGAAAGAAGGAATGAGGATGCGAAAGTTAGAAATTCAACCATAATATTAGTGGTAATTATGAAAAAAGAGAACATACTGATTCCAAAACCTAAAAGCAAGTTTTTGTCTGTGCAGTGCCCTGAATGTCAGGAAAAAATGATAATTTTCTCCCACACTACGATCGATATCCCATGTAAATCTTGTGGAAAACTAATAGCTGTAAAGAGGGGAGGGAAGGCACGAATCTTGGGAAAGTTGTTAGCCGCTCTGGACTAATTAAGATAGGCGTTTGCTGCCTTAAGATCTTCCATAGTGTTTATGTTAAAAGCTATATCTGCCCTATTCATCACAATATATGATTCATTTGCTTCTACCCCAGCGAGAATTCTGGACGTGTCGATCATAGAGATTCCAGAATAACAGTATTCAACTTTCTCAACAGAAATTACAATGCTTGGTATTAATCCCATACTTTCGATGAAACTTTTCTCCATGATGATAGACACGAAACTTGCATCAGGATTCCAGCTTTTCAGAATGTCATTTATTGTTTCTGCTTTCAGTATTGGAAGATCAGAAGGAACAACAATTATTTCTGAGGGCTTTAAGATTTCAATAACTTGTCCAAGATCCGTACTATAATCAAATCCAGATGTCTCTATTAAATGAAGTCCATTCACGCAATGATTGAGGTTACGCAAATATTTTGATGTGGCAGTTGTATGGCAGCTAGTTATGCCTACTACCGAACTAAATTTCTTTGAAGACACCAATGCATCAAGGACATGTCCTACCATAGGTTTTCCTCTAAAAAGGAGCATAGGTTTTTCAAACGTTAATCCTTGATTCATCCTAGACCCTTTGCCGCCACACATTATAGCGGCCATCATGGGGCGATTCATACCACCAGTAGAGACAGCACCAATAGTGATGATAGACGGGTAATTTCATTGGAGGCTCCAAGTACATCACCGGTCAGTCCCCCGAAATTTTTAGTTGAAAGGTGGCAGATTACACCGGCGATTAGCAGTCCCGTTCCCAAAGAGATCAATCCAATGTAACCTCTCAAGGTCAAAACTATTATGAGTGTAGATATAGTGGCAAATACAATTTTCTTTTTGTCTTTCATCTCCCTTGTAAAGGGTGAACTAAATCCTTCCCAGGCTGATCTGCCTCTGCCGGCCTCTATGACCATTATGTATTTGGCTATTACCTCTGCAGCTACCATACTGATCAAAAGTTTGAAAGCAGAATTATAAGTAGAAATTGCTATTATCAATCCTATGATGCAGACAACTAAAGATATTGCGCCTGCTGTACCTATCGCAGGATCGGACATGGCTCGTCGTTTTGCATCCTTGCTTCCCTTCACCATTAAACCATCTGCAAAATCTGCAAGTGCATCGGCATGTTGCATTCCTGTAATTAGCAGTATGGCGATTGTTACGAAAAAGCCGACTAAATAATTTTCCAGATATATCGAAAGACCATAAGCAAAAATACCTACGATTATGCCTATTATAGCACCTACAATAGGAAACAGGTACATATTACGAGCTGTTATGCTGATATCTGTATTACCTGACCTTGGTACAGGAATGATCGTCAAAAAAGATAAAGCTGAAAGAATTCCATCAGAACCCAAAGAAAAAGTTCCACCATCCAATTGCTGATAACGATATTATCAGAGGAAATGATACCAGTAAGCAAAAAACAATAGTTGTTACTTTCATTATTTTAATAGCCGTCCTGCATTTTTCGATAGACAGGGGTTCCAATTCGCTACCCAAGGTGTATTCATCAATTTTCTCCAATTTTATCCTCAAAGCACCTGCCATCGTAGACATCGGATACCCGGCATTTGCACTGTATGTGTTATGATGATCAGTGCCCAAGACTTGAATGGAGTTTTTCCAATCTGCTCCAACTATCCTTGCCGATAGGATCATTAACATTGCACACAGTCTTGCTGGAACATAATTTAATATTGTGTCTACTTTTGCACTCATCCAACCTATATTGAGATGATATTTATCTTTATAGCCAATCATTGAATCAAGTGTATTAACAACACGGTATCCGACGGCGCCGGAAGGACCAAAAAAGGAGTAATAAAATAGCGGTGCAACAATCCCGTCTACAACGCTTTCGCCAATTGATTCTATAGTGCCCGATAAAATATGTTGGGTATCCAGTGTACTAGTGTTTCTGCTAACTATGTACGAAAGATTCCTTCGCGCTCCTTCAAGATCATTTTTTTCCAGAGCTCGGATTATAACATTGACATGTTTTTCCATTGTCAATATCGCAATACTTGACTTGAGAACTATAACTGCATAAATTGCGAACCCAATGAAACTAAAAATTGAATAAATGTATAGAGAAAGTAGCTGGCTCAAAATACAAGCTCCCCAGGCTAAAAATAATGTGAGTACCACTCCATTGAGCTTCTCAATCTTCGAATTTTCGGACTTAAGTTTTAAATTGTGAATGATCGCATCAATAAACTTACCAAGCCATGAAACGGGATGAAAGTTGTTTGGTGGGTCACCAAAGCTGAAACTAAGTGCGACCCCCGTGGATATAGAAAAAAGTATATAGATTACATCCATTTCTGTTCTAGTCCAACTACCCTAGAGACTATGCTCTTAATGTCGATAATCTCTTTCACTTTCGAAGCCAGAATGTTTACTTGTTCATCAAGTGATTCAGGAGATACTTCGGGAGATTGTACCTTAGTTTCATCCAATGAGTCTTCATTTGGTAACGTAAATTCTATTCGTGGTAATATTCCCAGTACTTCTTTTTTTGTCATCCTTTCGATTGTCGTGATGGCACCATCTAAAATTAATTTATCTCCTCTAAATTTGTTTATTACTATTCCCTTTACTAATTCGCGATGCTGAGGTTTTAGTAACCCTAATGTTCCTACAATGCTTGCAAAACAACCGCCACGTTCTATGTCTGCAATCAAAATTACCGGGGCGGAAATTTTTTCGGCTAGTAACATATTTGCTATATCGTATTCAGCAATATTGATTTCTGCTGGAGATCCTGCTCCCTCTACCAAGATGACATCATTTTCTTGCCGCAGTTCCTCCAAATTCTTCAGCACAGACGAAAGTCCTTCCTTGAGAACAAAGTCTTTATAATATTCATCGGCCCTCATTCTTGTATGGTATATGCCGTTTATGAAGACGTTACTCCAATAGTCTCCCATTGGTTCCAATAATATGGGATTCATTCGTGAATCTGGTGCCTTCCTCGATGCAAATGCTTGAACCGCTTGTATTCTGGCTAGTTTTTTGTTAGTGTTAGAAATTGTATAAAAATTAGATGTCATATTCTGAGCCTTAAATGGAGATACTGAGTATCCCATGTCAGAGAATATTCTGCACAACGCAATCACGAGGGTGCTCTTCCCAGCTCCTGAGGATGTTCCTTGAATCATAAGTACTTTTGCAGTCAATGATCTATCGACTCCAAAGATCTAAGGAGTGCAACATTTTCATGGTGATTTCTGATTGCTACACGAATGAAATTTTTGTGAAGTCCCCTAAACGTACTGCAATCTCTCACAAGTATCCCCTTCCACCTTAGCAGATAATCTCTCAGTTTTGACGAATTACATCGATGCAAATCTATCAAATAAAAGTTCACATCGGAACGGATTGTAGAAAATGACTTTAACCTTCTCTGAATTTCTTGGAACATAAATTTGCGTTCCTTTCTTATGAGATTCTTTGCCCGGCGAAGGTGTTGGGTATCATTTAATGCAATAACTCCTGCCACTTGTGCTAGCCCGTTCACATTCCAGGCAATTCTATGCATAGACAATTGACGCGCGGTTCTAGGATGTGAAATGCTATATCCAAGTCTTAGGCCCGCAAGGCCATGGGATTTTGTCAATGATCTTAAAATCACCATATTTGGAAATTCACTAACTTTGTCGATTAAGGACAAATGTGCCTTAGGATCATCAGTTAATTCCATAAAGCTTTCATCAACAAGAATTTTGGTTGAATCGTTACTCCTTTCCAATATTTTATAAATAGATCTATTAGAGAGAATGCCTGTGGGATTGTTGGGATTGCATAAAAAAATTGCATCTATGTTTTTTGCACTGTCTAGTATAGCATCAGGATCGATTTCCCAGTCTGAAAGAGGCACAAACTTCGCTTTAGCTCCTACCCTTCTCGAGGCGAGTTCATATTCGCAAAAAGTGGGCGAGGGTATTATCACCGCCTTCTTGACGAAAGACCTTGCGAAATTATGAATTATTTCAGTAGCCCCGTTTCCTACGTTAATTTGGTCAATAGATATCCTTCCATCTAGATAACGAATCAAATTCTCTTTAAAGTCTGCGCATTCGGGGTCTGGATAATTACAGGAAAGTGTCCTTAAGCATTTCTTGAGTTTAGTTATTGCGCTTCTTGATACTCCCAGTGGATTAACGCTGGAACTAAAGTCAATTTTAACAATATGTGGTCCTGCTGAGTGGATCCCACCATGAGAGCAAGAGCCTGTGGTCACTTGCTCAAGATTGGTATTTAGTAATATATATTTAGAATCATTCAATCCTAACAAATTCTTTAGCGACAAGTCATATTCCTGTAAACGATTATTAGTTCCATTCAAAATAACGCCACACTATATGCTAAAAGTTGCCCTCGTAGGTGCTACTGGAGCAGTCGGTCAAGAATTTGTCATTGCTTTGAATAGACATCCTTGGTTTGAATTGGATCTAATCGTCTCTTCAGAAAGAACTGCGGGTAAGAAATACATTGACGCATTACGCGATCCAAATACAGCCATACTTAGGTGGCATAACAAGGAAGAAGTCCCTGAATTTGCTAAGGATATGGTTCTAAGCAACATTAACGAGCTAGATCCTGGAAAATATGATCTCATATTTGCAGCTTTGGAATCCGAGGATGCAAAGCAAATCGAGCCGAGGTTAGCTGCACATGTCCCTGTGATAAGTACTGCCGCGGCATTCAGATATGAAAATGATGTACCCATCCTGATTCCAGGAATAAATGATGATCATACTGACATGCTAGAATTACAGAAGAAAAATCGAAATTGGCAGGGTTTCATTGCCCCCTTGCCAAATTGTACTACCACAGGAATGGCAATAACCTTAAAACCAATCATGGATCGTTTTGGTGTTCAAAGAGTGTTTATGACATCAATGCAGGCCATATCTGGAGCAGGCAGGTCACCAGGCGTGGTCGCATTGGACATATTGGACAATATCATACCATACATTCCCAAAGAAGAAGAAAAAGTCCAACTCGAGACAAAAAAAATACTAGGTGGATTTAGCGAAAATGTAATTTCGCCTGCAGGCATCAAGGTTAGCTGTACCTGCACGAGAGTCCCTGTGCTCGATGGACATACAGAAGCTGTATTTGTAGAAACAAGAGAGCCAGTGGAACCTGAAATAATAAAAAAGTCAATGTTAGATTACTCGGAATCGGTAACGACAAGGAACTTGCCAACGGCACCAAAAGACTACATAATTGTCCACGATGATCCAACCAGACCGCAGCCCAGAATAGACAGGGAAATTAATGATGGGATGACTACGGTGGTGGGACGACTAAGAAAGGATACTGCGTTTAATAATGGTATAAAATATGTACTTTTATCTCATAACGAAAAAATGGGTTCGGCTAAGGGGGCTGTTTTGCTTGCTGAACTTCTTCGCTCTAAAAAAATCATTTGATGCCATATATTTATAAAAAAATGATTCAAATATGAAATTAATACATTTATTAATCCCCAAATTTACGATATAATTGGTGATTCATCTGAGTAAAATCGATGATTTGGATCTAAAGATCTTAAGCGAGCTTTCAAACGATGCAGCGGTGTCGGTACCAAAGCTTTCAAAGAAAATCAATATCAATGCATCCGTTGTATACAGTAGAATCAAGCGGTTAGTAAGAAGAGGCTTCATTAAGAAATTCACAATCGTAATCAATGACGAAGCCTTAGGTTTCAGTGTCAAGGCTCTAACCGGGATAAATATGGATTCAAAATTGCGAGACAACGTACTCAACGAACTTTTCAAGATTCCAGAAGTTAGAGAAATATCCGAAGTCACTGGGAGATTTGACATATTGGTGACCATGAACTCTCATTCCCTTGATGAAATGCACCAACTAATTTCCGAACGGATTGGGCGTATCGAGGGTGTTCAAAAGACAGAAACATTCATTGAAATGAGAAAAACCGTAAGAGAAATGCTATTCCCCTCTTCGAAAGTAAAATAACTCGTAGTAATAGATCATAGCGATAATTTTGATGTGGCCAGAAAGTAAGGATATTGTAACTTTTATATTATATTTTATCAAATAAAAGTAAATCCTGATTATCAAAAATTGGCCGTTCATACTAATTATGAAAGTATTAATGTTATTGCAACATGTTACAAGTTTAGAAAGAGGCCATTCATAATTTGATCCCCCAGTTGACTGCAGGAAATCGGATCAAGAATTATTATGAGTTAACTAAACCGAAAATATGGTACCTTTTAGTTTTTACCGCATTTGGAGCAGCTCTGACTGCATCGCTTCTCTTCAAAATTGAAGTGACGCCTTTGCAGTGGTTTTTGCTTCTCACGGGAGTGGCTGCTGGATCGGCCGCGGCAGATACAATTACAGGATATAACGATCGTGATATAGATGCAATTATGGAAAGGACAAAAACAAGACCTATACCATCTGGTAGAATTTCTCCAAGAAATGCGCTAATCTTTGGATTGATCTTGACTACAGTATCTCTCGTTTGTGCATGGTTGATTAATTACATAGCGTTAGGACTAATGGCGTTTGGTCTGTTTGACAATATAATTGTCTACAGTAAATGGCTCAAGCGTAGGAGTCAGGCCAATATAATACTTGGCGGTTTTTCAGGAGCGGCCCCTGCGTTAATTGGATATGTTGCAGTTACTACGCAGAATATCGAAATTGGATTGGTTATGGCTGCTCTTGTCTTTTTCTGGATCCCAACACACATATGGAGCCTTGCGTTACATGTAAAGAAGGATTATACAAAAGCAAGGGTACCGATGTTACCAGTCGTTGCAGATGAAAGAACATCAGTTCGTGTTATTGCGATAACAACCCTTTTGATGGTGGCATTTAGCATAGTCCCGTTCTTCTTAAATCAATTTGGATTAATCTACTTAATTACCGCTACCGTGTTTGGTATCGTAATGATTCTCTTGTCAACATGGCTTATGGTAAGACCCAGTGAAAGAGCGTCATGGATGGTTTTTAAATTTTCCAGCCCCTATTTGACTGCATTATTCATAGCATTCATACTGGATGCGGCGTTTCATTGAATTAATTTCTCGCATTCATATAGAATTCTTGCGATTACGACATGGGATTCCAATCCGTAATCGCTTACAGAATACATGGTATCAAAAATACTTTTGACGTCTTCCTGAAAATGACCACGTTGAAATCCTCCTACAACGAAACAATAGTTTTTATTTTTATCTTCTACACTATCAACAATAATTTGAAAAGGATTGCTCCTAATTCCTTTTATCGAAAGTGCAATTACTTTATTTGGCTTTACAATTTCACTTATTAGTTCCTTGAAATTGATATTTTCCTTTAATTCAAGCAACTTTCTTGAGCCGTTTGGATCATTTATCACTTTATCTCTGAAGAGATTCATCATCAATCCTTCGAATCTAAAATACGACTTAGGAATTCTAAGATCTTTGCTTATGAGGATTAACTTATTTTCTATGGTCGATACATAAACGTCCAATTTTCTTTCAATGAAGAGTGGGGTAGAAAGGGCTGTTAAGAGTGAAAAATGAACAATATCCGGTCTTCCGCGTTTCCACCAAAGTGGAAGATCATGATGTGTCATCGCACTAAAATGGTAACTCGTATCAAGTAGGACTTCTTTTGGTTTCCGTCCTATTTTTCTAGCATAGTTCTTTACTGAAGTATGATCAAATATTCTTGACGGTACCGTTTCTAATCCCGCCTCTGCAATAATCAAAGAAAACAATATGATTCTGTAATTGAATGAGAGTTATTTAGTTACTGAACTATCGGCAAATTCCGTCATAACACGTTACGTCTCGATAGACAATGTTGTCTTTAGTCTTTAGGTTCTCATTGGAATGTTAAAGCATCAAAGGCAATAACAGATTTATTGTACAATCAGAGTACTTTTTCTTAGCAGTTGAAAAGGAACAATAGCAATGCCGTCGCTAGTGAGAGAATTGAAATTTTGGAAAGAAATTTACTACATGAGCTTGGGATTGACAACGACTGGGCAGAGAAACAGGCACGAGTCGCACTAAGAATAGCCTTGCATAGTCGAGTAAGCATTCCATATTCATTAAGGCAGCTATTTTGCAGGAGTTGTAAGCAATTTATCATCCCAGGTAAAACTTCCAGAGTAAGAACTGGCAGATCTCGAACGAAATCTGTGCGTATAACCTGTTTGAAATGTATGCACGTATATAGAAAAATGATATCTCCGTGCCGCCCAAGATGAGAAAAAACTGGATTACGTTAGCTTAACTAGGAATCAATTCTTTTGTGGGATTGAATATGTGAATCGCTTATTTTGCAGGTTGGTAAAATAGTAATCAGATAGACAGAGATTTGCTTAAACGATTAATAGTACCGGTTTGCACAGAAACCAAAGCTGTCTGACGTTATCGTTAGATTATAGATAGGTATAAGGATTTATAAGGGAATTAGGGCAAGTCTTGTAACGTATTATGGCCAAGGTTTATGATATTCCTGCTGATTACTTGATCCCTAGATTTGCCGAGCACCTGAAAAAGGATAAGAAAATAGAGGCACCTAATTGGTCGTCCTTCGTCAAAACAGGATGTCATGTAGAAAAAATTCCTCAGAACAAAGATTGGTGGTATGTCCGCTGTGCATCACTATTAAGAAAGATCTACATGCATGGTCCGTTGGGTGTATCAGACTTGAGAAGGGAGTACGGCGGTAAGAAGCAAAATGGATACAGTCTTGCGCATCACCGAAGGGCTGGGGGTGCTATTATTAGAAGAGCACTTCAGCAGCTTGAGAGCTCAGGATACTTAATTAAGAAAGGTCAGGGCAGACTTATCTCCGACGAAGGTGTGAAGAGAATGGATAGAATTTCAACAGAAATTTACAAGGAATTGACAACCTCAATGCCCGAGTTACAGAGATATGCCTAAGTTTCATTTAATATCACTACGATAGGAAATGTCAGTCTCTCAGCCACAAAACAATGATGAGGAAATTCGGAAAAAGGAAGCCGAAGCGGCTGTAAGACAGAAGGCATTAATGCTCTTATTGGATACGAACGCCAGACAAAGGCTCATGAACATTAGGATAGTTAAACCCGAACTAGCTGGGGCTGTAGAAAATTATTTGATATCAGCTGCCTCCGCTGGCAGATTAAATAGGGCGTTAACGGATCAAGAACTAAAACAGTTGTTAATAAATCTACAACACCCGAAGAAAGATTTCAAGATAAACCGGATTTGATAGCTTATTCACTTTTTGAGCTAAATGGCCCCTAACTAAGAAACAAATTATTCTGTGGTCGGAAATTTGATTCAGACATATCTAGTTAACTATATTAAGTATTCATACTACTGACAGATTTATGAAAGCAGCCGTATATAGAGAATATAACAAAGATCCTACAAAGGTCATTAACATAGAAGATGTTGATATGCCCAAGCTTAAACCCAACGAAGTTATGATCAAAATTGAAGCAGCGGCCTACAATTATAATGATCTTTGGGCAATATGGGGTGATCCAATTAAGGTACCACTTCCCCATATTTCCGGCAGTGACTCAGCTGGCGTAGTTGTGGAAGCTGGCTCGGATGTTGTAAAACTAAAGGTTGGGGACAGAGTAGTATCACATTCAAACATGAGCTGCAGAGTCTGCGACTTGTGCACATCTGGCAGAGAATATGATTGTAATGACAGGCTTATCTGGGGTTTTCAAACAGGACCTTTATGGGGAGGCTTCGGTCAATATAGTCATCTCCCAGAAGTAAATGTTGCCAAAATACCTGACAACGTATCATTTGATGACGCTGCGGCCGTATCGATGGTTGGGATGACAGCATGGCATATGTTAGTCGGCCGAGCAAAGATCAGACCAGGACAAACTGTGCTTATTATGGGCGGAACAAGTGGCGTAGGGATGGTAGGTATTCAAATCGCAAAGTTATATGGCTGCGATGTTATTGCTACCGCAGGAAACAAGGAAAAGATGGACAAATGTCTAGAATTAGGCGCGGATCACGTTGTCAATCATAGAGAAGCAGATTGGTACAAGAAGGTAAGAGAGATTACTAAAAAACAAGGGGTAGATGTCGTTTTCGAACATATAGGGAAATCTACCTTTGCCCAAGAAGTAAGTTTACTAAAGAATGGGGGTACATTAGTTGCCACTGGTGCAACAACCGGTTATGATTCTACAATCGATTTAAGGTACCTCTTCTTTAAAGGGACAAATTTACTTGGATCTACCCAGGGTACGAAGGCAGAATTGGAACAAGTCATCTACTGGACTTCCAAAGGAAAGATTAAGCCACTTATAGGACAGATACTTCCATTTTCAGATATGGTAAAAGGTCATGTTATGATGGCTAATGGTGATATAATGGGCAAGATCGTTACAACGCCCCAAAAACTCTGAACTACCTCTCATAAATCGATTTGTTGTTCAGGACACTATTATTTATTCCTGGCAATAATGAACGATTCATCAAAAAGTCGCTTGCACTGGATGCGGATATTTTATGCTATGATTTGGAAGACTCGGTTCCAGTAAAGGAAAAGGATGTTGCAAGAGATTTGCTCAAAATGTACTTCAGGGAGCAGAAAGTCGATAATATTCGATCATCCATTTATGTAAGAATTAATTCGAGTGAATCAGGCTTGGCAAAAGCAGATCTTTTAGATACGATCCAGAGTGGTGTCGATGGTATCGTACTCCCAAAAATAAACGATAGCGAAGAAGTTAACGAGGTGACAAAGATAATAAAAGAACTGGAACTTGAACGGGGTCTGGGAGCTGGACGAATTGCAATTATTCCATCAATAGAAACTGCTAGAGGAGTAGTGAATACTTATTCAATTGCGAGAGCTAATGAAAGAGTGATAGCCGTTGTGTTCGGAGTTTTTGATTTTCTCCATGACATGGACATAGGTGATTATGGCGATGCTATTAGCTATTCATATGCCCGTTCCAAAATTCCCGTAGAGGCCAAAGCAGCTAACGTAGCTTCGCTGGATGCGATATGGCAAAATGTGAATGACATTGACGGTTTGATATCTGATGCAACGACAGCCAGAAAATTTGGATATTCAGGCAAGTCTTTGATTCATCCTTCGCACATTAGGCCTGTACATGAAGTATTCTTACCGACACCAAAACAGATAGAATGGGCTAAAAAGGTCTTTGAAGCATTGCATGGGGCTATGGAAGGAGGATCTGGACCTGGCGCAGTTACACTGGATGGTAAAATGATAGATGCGGTGCATTACAAACAAGCGAAAGCAATCCTGGAAATGATCAGAGCCATGAAGCTATGAAGTGGAATGTAAGTCTGGATTGATTGCCGCGGACACTAATGTAGTACGAGAAAACTTTTGCATCAC
>JBAWET010000414.1:0-6902 GCA_049591355.1 Nitrososphaeraceae archaeon | reverse complement strand
CTTCACCTGTCCGTCCTAGTAGTTGGCGCACTTCTGCTCCAGCACTAGGCAAAGAGAACACTTCAAACTTCTGTTGCGATGGGTCAAAGCGAACTAGAGCATTTGAACCAAAATCGCTCAACCATACGAAATCCTTGTCATCCACAAAAATTGCATATGGCTGTGGATTGATTCCTGGAAGTTGCCATTCTTTCCATGTATTAGTAAATGGATCATACATACCCAATTTTCCTGCATTCCATTCGCTAAACCAAACTCGGTCGTGAGAATCAGACCAAACCCTTCGTGCTCCCTGGTCCTGCGTTGGTGGTTGTAATACAGTAGCGTTACCAGTGTCTAAATTGATACGAGCAATATACCCACCAGCGAGCGAGGCAAAGTAAACTGACCCATCGGGGGTTGTCGAGATACCGTAAGGCCCTACTCCGCGGAGTGCTTTAAAGACCTCGACTTTCCCCGAAGCTGGGTCCAAGCGGCCATAAATCCCGCTCTGACCAGTAAACCACAGAATTCCTTTATGATCAAAAGTGGCGGTATTCAAATTCGCATAGCCCGTATTTTCAGGCAGCGGAAATATCCTAACCTCTTCAGTGTCTGGATTAACCCGCACAATGGCATTCAAACCACCATCGGTGATCCAAGGAGCACCATCTGGTCCTACAATAACACCGTGCGGTGCAGAATCTTGGCCTAGTGAAATGTGATGAGTCTTGCCTGTTTCCGGATCTAATTGTCCCAGTTGTCCTGAACCTTGTGTCGTATACCAAACCGAGCCATTCTTTGAAGGCGCGACATCGTGAGGATGCGAGCCTGATGGAACTGGGAATTCTTGAATCAATGCCTTCGAATCGACAATTGGAATTAGTCCAGAATTAACTTGAGCCAGAGTTTCTTGGACTGATATAGTAAAGGTAATGACAACTAGAAGAACTAGCAGGTATGCGAACATATGTATGTGTAGATTTATCCTTTGTCCTTTTTATTTTTATTTTTACATCTCCCAACATAATATTCAATTTGGAAGATCTACTGAAACTCCATTTCCATACTTTTTATCATCGAATACCATATCTCTAATTTTTCCTGCAACTGACTTTGGATTAAGCATTTTATGTTTATTCAAGTTATAATATTGTAGGTCGACGTCTTTTTGCATTTTTGTCGCCACTTCTCCAGGACATATTGTCATTACTCGAATATCATAATTACCTACTTCCCATGCCACGCTTTCTGTCAGGCCCATTATTCCAAATTTACTTGCGCAATATACTGAGATGTCTTCAAACCCAACTTTACCAGCACCTGAACTTACATTAATAATACCAAAGTTATTCTTCATCATTTGTGGAAGAATTGCTTTGGATAATAGAAAGACTCCTTTCAGATTTATATCCATTGTGAGGTCCCATTCTTCTTCTGTTGTGTCGACTAATTTCTTGACATATGTTATTCCGGCATTGTTGATTAATACATCAATTCGTCCATACTTGACTAATGTTTCTTTTACAACGTTGTTCACTTCGTCAGATTTGCTTACATCACATTTTCTCCCCATGATCTGGTTATTTCCCGACAATTTGATCTCCTTTACTACCGAGTCAATCTCTTTTTGAGTCCTAGAACAAATAACTATGTTCATACCCATCTTTGAGAGCAATATCGCAGTTTCCTTCCCTATACCACGTCCACCACCTGTTACAAGTGCTGTATTTAGATCCTTCATGGTTTAACTTATGCTCGTTTATCGTTAATAATTTTAAAATCTTTTAACATTATCCTAACTCCTAAGGATACATTATCGGGATGGAGAATTTTTTCTTCCTTTTCTTAGTCTTTTTGTTATCTTTTCTAGGATCGTTATTTGCAATTTTCAATTTTTAGAATTTATCTTGCGATCATTTTACGAAAATGTTTGAAAGGCAATTTGATATAGTCATGATTGATTAGTTAACTGGTCATATCCAAAATCTAACAAATCATAGCCTGATGTCTTCAAAGTATTTTTTACGAATCCTTTGGACTCATGGTCTGGATTCCATGCACATTCGTGACCGAATAAAACGACGGTGTTGAACCTTCCAGTGGCAGGGTGTTCGGAATACATTTTACCACATTTAATACATATTTTTTCAAAATCGTTTACTCTCTCATTCATAATAATTTCTACCAAGTAGAATACAAATTCATAGTACTTAAAATTAAATGTCCGAACTGCCCTGTATTTGGATAACCTGTACCAAAGTCTCCAACTATTATGCCTAGTTGTTCAGAGCATGATTCCATTAGTGATTATGTAAATATTTGAATTCTAGCCATTGGGGAATATCTTAACCTGAATCCTGTCATGAATAAATTAATAATCCTAGAACACTATTGTTCGATTCAGATAGAAATGAAATGGTATTATTGGCTAGTTGTTGCCACGGTACTTGTAATTGTATTAACCGTAATACTCATTATGGGAATGAGTACGCAAAATGTATAGATTGTCTATCCATTAAAGAATTTTAGTGATATCTATCTATTATAGAATTAGGTTAATTTTTTAACCATTTATTTATTACATATTATACACACTTCTACTTCAAACTAAAGACTTACACTATCCGCAATAGGAAGAGTGAACTTGATAGATGTCCCACCAATGAAATTTCCGTCTATCCAAATCTTCCCCCCATGATCTTCGATAATGCCTTTACATATAACCAAACCAAGTCCAGTACCTCCATGTTTCCGTGCTAGAGTTGTGTCTACTTGATAAAACGTTTTGAAAAGATTGTCCATTTTTTCAATAGGTATTCCTATACCATTATCTTCAACAGTAAACGTTACATTTTAAGTGGTTTCATCAGCTTCTGCTCTTATAGTTATTTTTCCGCCTTTCTCTGGAACAAAGTCAACAGAATTCTTTACCAGATTGGATATTACTTGCTCGATGCGTTTTGAGTCGCAAAGTACATTAACACTATCAGCTGGCGGTATTATTTTAGCATTGAGCTGAATTTGTTTATCTTTCGTAATCGGTTCTAATTCAGAAATATTCTCTAGAACTAAACTTGTTACCTCTATGGGCTTTTTACTTAATTTTAATCTTCCAATATCGAGCTTATAGACATCAAAGATATCGTTTATCAGTAATTCTAGCTTGGATACACTGCTGTGGATCATTTTCATAGCTTTAAGCTGTTTTTCATTTAGTCCTCCTAATCTGTTTGACTTGAGAAACATTTCAACATACATCTTTAATGGAGTAAGAGGTGTTTTTAGTTCATGACTGACCATTGATATGAACTCTTCTTTGGCTAGTTCAGTGGTCACTAGTTCCTGATTAACTTTTTCGAGGTCTTTTTCTCTTTCAAGTAATTCAGCATTCTTTGTTTCAACTTCTTTAGTTCTTTGCTCAACTAGTTTATCCAAATTTTTCTTCATGGATTCAATACTTTGTCTCATTTTTTCAATTTCAGAAGACAGTTTACCTATCTCGTCACCTCTATGTGTTTTGGACAGAAATTTGCAAGCAGTAACATAGTCTCCCTTTCCAATCTGGATAGACGCTTGCTTCAGATTTGAAATAGGATTGGAAATGTACCGAGAAAAAAACAAGCCAAAAACTACAGCAACTATTACAGACACTATAATACTAGATAACGTTACCAGAGAAGAAATGTTAATTGCCGCATCCACAGCCTCGCTTCTATCATGAACCTCATCTATTTCATTTGTGATTGCGGTGTCTATCGCTTTGACTAATCCATTTTCTGCAGTCTCTTTTTCAATAGTCAAAGCCTCTAGAGCAGGTGATGGTGACAAAGTGGGAGTCGCACTCTGTCCTAATTCCACAAGTTTACCAGAAGTTTGAAAGAACGTGCTAGCAGCATTGCGGATCGATTCATTCAGGTTTTTTTCATCGGGAAAGTATTTGTTAACAAAATCTTCATATGTGTTCAAACCTTCATTAAATTTATTTTTCTGCTCAGTCAAATCTTGTAGAACCTTGTACTTGTTGATTCCGGGAATAAAAAACTCGTTTGTATCGCCTTCTATATTGAGTGCTGCCACTTTCATTTGTCCTAATGAATTGATAGTCGGCAGAGTTTGCTTCTGTAGTAAATGAAACTTTTCACCAACGGTTTGAGCGTAGTTTAGACCCAAATATCCTAAAGAGCCAGTTATAGTCGCAATAATCAAAAAACCTACGATTAATTTAGTGCCAATTCTAGAATGAAATGGTATCTTGCCACCATTGCCATTCGGATATAGACTCAAAACCTCTTGTTGTCCTTTCACGGATTCTCCCATTACGACATAGCTCGATACGGACAGAATACATTAGTCTTTCTAGTCCAAGATATTAATTGAATTAGACTGAAGAATCTTAGTAGATAGTTAGTAGAACTAGTCCGATTTGTATTCTTGATACAAATTCAATTTTATATTATCAACCAGATGTTCCATTTCGTATGCGTCATTTATTTCATTAAGTCGCTTTGGGGTTATTGCAAGAGATTCGAGTTCAATACAGCATCTCGCACCCTACGTGACACCTTGAGGGCTCTACCATAAGGTTCGACGATCATAAGTTAGATATCCCATTCATCTTATTTAAAATTAAATTAGAAGAGCTATCTATCAATGAAAATCTTTGATATTATTCTTTGATTATTTAATAATTATTCAACCTCTGTTTAAATCCTTAATAGAGACTTGTCCGTATATAATACTCCGTCGTCGTTATGTAACTGGTGAGCCAAACTCTTCCAGAACCCCAATCGACTCACCAGTTTTCCAGTCTTAGTAGAATTTAATTTTATATTCATCTTTGACGATACAAGTCTCTGACTGATTACGGGGTATGATGTGATAGCTCACTACTCCGGAACCAGTTTCTTGTAATTAACCAAAAAAAGTTTTTATAATTTTTTTGCATATTATACCAATTACGCAACGTTGCCTCTGGTGGTAGGGGTATTAACACCAACCACACACCCGTCACATCACTTGTAATTGAATTTCTGTGTGTAGAGAGTGAAAGTATATGCATTTAAGTTTGAGAACTTGAAGAGAATTGTTGAATAGGTATTTAGAAATTATTATCATAGTCGCAGTTCTAAGCATTGTTCTTGCGTCTTTGAAGTTAGCACATGGACAGTCCAATGACCTAACTGTGAACCAGACTACAGGAAACCAGACCGATGCATACGACAGTATATTGATGGGAGTTATAAAAAATGCAAACATAACTATACCATCAGACCTACACCCGGCTACACAGCAATTAGAACAAATTGTTGATGCGATAGTAAACGGTGGTTATCCATATAAGATACTAGATGATATGAGACAAAACAAGAGCTAGCTAACCTTATAGCGTTTAGAACAATAATAATTACACCGACTCCCTATCGCTAGGAGGAGCTGATGGCTTTAAGTTGTAAAAGTGCCGGTTAGGATTCTTAATATGGTTGGGTCTTATCGGTATTATCGATATCCAAGTTTTTTTATAAGAGCATACAGAACTAAAAATGTGTTAGAACAGCAGTTACCAAATCTGAAGCAGATGCACCAGGTCACTGCAAAACTTTTGGAGACGGGCCATGATGAAGCACAAAACCGGGACACGTAAACAATGGCTCGCAGCTCGGCTCAAGCTGCTGGAGGCGGAGAAGAAGCTCACACGGCGCAGTGATGACCTTGCCCGGCGGCGGCAGGAGCTGCCGTGGGTTCGGATCGACAAGGAGTATAGATTCGAGACCGACAATGGCGGCGCCTCACTGGCAGACCTCTTCGGAGGGCGCTCACAACTCCTCGTCTATCATTTCATGTTTGGGCCCGACTACGCGGCGGGATGTCCGGCCTGCTCATCGATCGCCGACGGCTTCAACGACTTCGCAGTCCACCTAGCCAACCACGATGTCACACTTATGGCGGTGTCGCGGGCTCCTTTCAAGAAGCTGCAGGCGTACAAGCGGAGGATGGGGTGGACGTTCCCCTGGGCGTCATCGCTTGGCAGCGACTTCAACTTCGACTTAAACGTGTGGTTCACCGAGGAGCAACAGCGCAAGGGAGGCATTGAATACAACTACCGTCGCGAGGCGCCGGCACGAGAACCGCTCGCAGGGAAGACTGCTCGAAAGTGGCGATCGCGCAGAGGCCAAGGGCCTGTCGCTGAAATAGCGGCCATGACGGGAACCGACGTGGACACCTACACGCGCGAGAGGCCGGGCATGAGCGCGTTCGTGCTCGAGGATGGAGTCGTCTACCATACCTATTCCACCTATGCGCGCGGATTGGACGGGCTCTGGGGAATGTATCAGTGGCTCGACCGCGCTCCCAAGGGACGCAACGAGACGGCATTCTGGTTTCGCCGTCGCGACGAGTACGACAAGCGCTGAGTCAAGTCATGGGTGTCGTGGCGCTTATCCTAACTTCGGATACCAAAAGGATACCAAAATGTAGAACTCATTTTTTCCTCATGAAATAGATGAATAACGCCCGAATATTTTGAGATAAGTTTTACTTCTACTACCGCTTTAGAGAAATATGAATAAAAGTGCTTTGTTAATATTTGGTCTGTTAAGGCCCGACATGGACAGGCATGGATATCCAATAATTATTAATAATCCAGGGAATGTCTTTCTAAAGAATTCAACGTTGATTTGAGCATAAGTTCCTTCCACGTTAATTATGAAATCGTTTATGTACGAATCGCTCACAGCCACACCAGTGTTCATTATTGCATTCCAAGCCCAGTGACCTGGAGCAAGAGAATCGAATTTTATTACAGGTCCTTGAAATTCTGCAAAGGATTCGTGAAGTTCAAATTTTTTATGGCCGGTGAATAATGAGTTTGCTAATTCGACTAGTAGTCAGGCATGACCAGTCAAATAGAGGTATATGTAGAG
>JBAWET010000413.1:0-2114 GCA_049591355.1 Nitrososphaeraceae archaeon | reverse complement strand
CGAAAAACCCTACCAATAAGGATTTTGAACGACGGGGTGTAGTCACTAAGGGAGCAATAATAGATACCGACCTGGGTTCAGCAAGAGTCGTTTCAAGACCTGGTCAACATGGCATCGTTAACGCTATTTTGATTAAACGGTAATTAGACTAGCCCTGATAGCTGCGTAATTTAAAAGCTCCTTGGATTAAACATATTTAATATAGCAAAGCTTGTTGATTAGCGAATGAAAGATTATGGCCATGTGATTATATGGTTAGATTATTTTAACAAAAATCTTTCAAAGCGGAAAGGCCGACGGATTTCAAAAAAACTGGCAATTTACGATCCTACATTAGAGGAATTAAGCAAGGCATCTAAAGATTTGAACTTGGCAATTTCTGACGAAAATATCAATAACCAAGCCAGATATCCGAGAAGGCCCTATGTCAGGTCAGGATATCTAATGCTTCCCAAATCTGAGAAGAAATCAATTTTGCTAAATCAAATTGGCAGGAAATTGCAGGAAAGGAGAAATGCGAGCAAAAACTAGTAACTGTGGGACCTTGATGCGCGACATCCGGGAAAATCGTATGAATATTAAGTTTTATCACATAACTAACTTTTATTGACAGAATAAAATGATAACAAGTGTCCTAGATTGGTGAATATGAAGTTGAAACAAGTGGGAGAGGTCTTGCACTTGGCTAAGAGTGGCAAGCTTATTGTCAGGCTTAATCCCCCATACGACCTTTCAATAATAGGTCAATCAGTAGTTGATAAGAAAGGCACAAGAATAGGGAAAATCATCGAATTACTTGGGCCGGTAAAATCTCCCCTAGCATCAGCGTTACCAATAGCTGACGCAACCAAAATGATGTCTGGTATGGCAGTCTTTCAAACTGAGATAATTACTAGGCATGGTGATGAATTCATGAAGCGACGATCACGTAAAAATCTATTCAAAGCAAAGAGAAAATGACACCTATCGAGTATTGTTCACAATGTCCTGAATGCAGATCGAGTATTGTCCACGACTATGCTAAGGGGGAATATATTTGTCATATGTGTGGATACGTTGTCATAGAAGCAGCTGATGACTATGGCCCAGAAAACCATTCGACTGACTTTGAGGAAAAAAGTAAGAATACACGAGCAAGTGGTTCAACCAGCTTCTCATTGCATGATTTCGGATTAAGAACAGAGATAAGCGCAGCATCGAAGGATTATAGTGGGAGGTCAATTGATTATCAAGTTGCCGAGCAAATGAATAAAGCACGTAAGTGGCATACTCGCATAAGAGTAAATTCTCCTAAGGATAGGAGATTGTCAAACGTTTTGTCGAAAATCAATGAAATGTGCTCATCGCTCTGTCTGCCAAAAACACTAGTCGAAACTGCCTCCATAATTTATCGAAATTTTGAAAGTACGTGTGAGGCAAAAGGCAAATCTATCATTTGTATAGCTGCGGCAACCATTTATCTCGCTTGCAAAAGGTGCGGAGTGGTAAGATCTCTTGAAGAAATAATCAAGGCTGCCGGGATTTCAGAACATGATAGATCAAGCGTTAAACTTGCATCCAAATACTATAGGTCCATGGTGATGGACATGAATAACTCTCCCGAAAATGAGGTACCTTTCGGAAAAATGCCGCCTGTACCAAGCGAAACAGGTAGCCCATCGGTAAAACCTTTGCTCTATGAATCTATTACTTTGGAAAGGACCGGTAAATCTCTCTATTCTATGATGTCGTCTGCATCAGCATCAGTAGCAATAGATCATTATATATCAAAGCTCGCCAATATTTCCAAGATTGATACGAGAGTAGAAAGACTTGCTATAGATATAGCCCACAAAACAAATAATAATTTACTAGCTGATGGAAAAGCTCCAAACGGACTTGCTGCAGCTTATATATATTTGGCAGCAGTATTACTGGGTGTTAACCTACTTCAGGTTGACATCTCCAATTTTGCGGGCATTACAGAGGTTACAATCCGTAACAGATGCAAAGATATCTTTACCAACTTTAAATTGGTGATCAATGTTAAACCGATGAGTAATTTCTGATACTGTTTACTAATAACGTACTTGACCCCATCTCTGCCCCTTTATAATATGTCCTACTCTACCATG
>JBAWET010000412.1:0-2620 GCA_049591355.1 Nitrososphaeraceae archaeon | reverse complement strand
ATGATTTCGTAACATATAAACTAGCTGCAACTACCAAGATTATTTAGCTTAATGCCTATTCCAATTCCAATGTGCAGTAATATTGTGAATGATGTTTCTCCTCACTAGCAACTTGGTCTTATAAACGATGAAAATATACACTAAGCTGTACGGTTTTACCATGCTTCATTTACCCTTTGCTGACTTGAATCTTGGTCAACTTTTTTTTACTTTGGCAATACTCGTTTAATCTGACAATATTTGTAAGATGCCTAACTTGTACAGTAATCTAAAAAAGGGGAGGCAGGAATCTTTTACCTACTCAAAGCGGCGTTTAGATTGCCTACTGAAAGTATTCCTATTCCTATTGCGCCTGTTATTAACGCTAATGATTGCCATGAACCTCTTCATTAAGTATAGCTACCACTTGCTAGGATATAAGTATAGTTACCAACTATTGGAAATCTCTAGCTGTGAAATGGCGCTTTTCATGTGATAGCTGTCAATAATCCTCTTGTAGCGTTTTTTTGGGTGTTTATTTGCAAATTATAGAAGATGATTCTATTTTGTGTTTGTGGGAGTGTCTATCGGTATTGCAAATACTGACAAAAGCGGGAATTCGCATCAACTCATATGGATAATGGACTAGCGCCGAATAGAAAGCGGATTCTATTGTATGATACATTGCATCACGGCCCTATGGTTTAGAATCCGACAGGAAAGCGATAGTACTAAGGCCATCAGTTAACAGTCGTTAAGATTTTGAGCGCAAATAACGATAACTGGTGTTATTGTTCACCTTTTATAAGATGGTGCTTAAGTTACACTAATACTGGGATTAACTAGCTATGGACATTTACTTCCACTCCCAGACGTTGGACCAATCATTTCCGCTCGAGTCTTGCCAGTAAACGTACAAACCTATTTTGTTATCCAGAAATCCAAGTTTTCCAGTAGGCTCCGCTCTGTAGAACACTATTCCTTTGTAAAGCAGATTACTATTGGCATCTTGCTGACCTTGGTCTGCTGCTGTAAATGTTGCAGTAGCAATAACAAGATGGAAAATCCACCTAACAAACTTCTTAACAGCTGAACCACCAAGTGTACCAATATTTTTTACTAACAATGAGAAACGTGACTAGAGGTGGAACTTGCCTACGCCATTACTGGTCTATATTAACGTTGCCAATCATTGATATAGTACGGCATGTATATATAAGATATCGGAAGAAGATGACTCGTAGAAGCAGAAATAGGAAATAAGTCGCGTCTATTTGGACTACTAGCTAACCTCGAACGTCATGCTTCGACCCTGATAAGAATGTGAAAAGTAGATTTGAAATCATTTGTTAGCGTTAGGTTTAGTACAAAGAAACTGTGGACAGGAATGAATTGACAATAAAACTGAAAATGAATGGACAAATGTTAGAATCCGAATCCAAGATTAAAAATGAGATTATTCAGCAGAAGGCAGTCAGAGAACCCATATTACTTTCTTCTTCTCCATCGCTTAACCTTAGCAACGCCCGAAGAGCGTGCGTACTGTTAGCATATTTCAATTATATTCATTTTATTCCTTCTCTCTTTCACTAGATTACACTTCATTACCTTCTACCACACCTCAAGCCATAAGGTATCGTAACAAGCAACTCCGATTAATCATGAATTGCTATGATAAATCATACGTTATTACGTTATTCAGTTCGTTTCATGAGTCTCAGTCATACTATAGTAATAACCTGTTTTTTGGAGCGTTGCATCCTTTTCGCACTTACAGTCACTCGGAATCTGTCTGCATCCAGTACAAACTAACTCTAATTCACGACCGCATTTACAAGGGTCCATGCAAATACCCACTATCTGTTGGTATAAATCTCTATATCACCGCGTTAACTTATATTGCCTATTTACAATTATTTAAGAAAATAAAACTTGACCTAGTAGAAATCTTGTTATGATAGGCCGATATAGCATGGATGGACACGATGATGAAGGTCTTGGCTACCTCTGAGGGTTCCATAGGTTATTCCTCTTCTATGGCACATTTCCTTTTTATCAATCCCTGTATGTTAGAAACCCTAAGACTTGAAGAACTAACCAGTTCTCAGGTACTGAATTACAAGTTTTAGGTAGCATGATTACTGAAGGTTGTAATGAATTACGGGATTGGGTTGATTCCCGAAATTACTGAAAGCGAAACATTAGATAATGAGATCGTTTCATGAGCATGCCTTGTTTGTCAGTACTATAACTTTTCATTAAATGTTGACAAAGTTGAATGAAATAGTGTTCGATGACTATCTATCGGTATGCTAAATTATTGTCTGTTTTCATTTGTCATCGAGTCGTCCGGCATTTGAAGGTTCCCCAATAGCCTTGAGACAGGCATCACAGTACCTTTCAATGATTATAGCACCTTCGACACTAAAATATGCTGTGTGTGTTGCAACATTGCCATCATTCACACAGAATTTTATCTTTTTATCTTTCGACTCAATTGTGAAGGGTTCTACAGACCGTAAGGTTTTCAATCCTTTCATGCCATCTTGCCTACTGTCTCTAGATTAGTAGATCTTAATGCAGCGATGGTAATTCTTAAAGGAAAATTAGATACTGCCATAATCTGTATACAATCCGAAGC
>JBAWET010000411.1:0-8117 GCA_049591355.1 Nitrososphaeraceae archaeon | reverse complement strand
CCGTAGAGCCAATAACTATTTAGTCTTGAAAAATAATGGACAAACTGAAATCACTTTACTAGAAAAGAAGG
Organism: Nitrososphaeraceae archaeon; assembly: GCA_049591355.1. Taxonomy (GTDB): domain Archaea; phylum Thermoproteota; class Nitrososphaeria; order Nitrososphaerales; family Nitrososphaeraceae; genus TA-21. The sequence continues at coordinate 8,046 of JBAWET010000411.1, read as the reverse complement.
ACTTGTGGTTCATAAAAAAGCAGATGGGAGTGGATAATTCAGATTCATTTCAGTCCAATCATGTTTTATTTGTTGAAGGCCCAAGCGAAGAAGTTGCACTTAGGAAAATGGGAGATCTCCCACAATATGCTATACTTAAATCAAGTATAAATGGCATCGATATTATAACCTACAATGGCGATTCCCATTTTAATATATTAACCCAGTTCATGAGATATGTTAGGGAGTTTGACCGTATTCCAATTGTCTTATATGATGGACATAAAGATATAATAGAAAAAGTAGACGAATTAGGAAGAGGAAGATTACTTCATCCGATACCTAGACAAGAGAATGAAGAATTTGAAGATCAGTTTGATAATAAGACAATAGTAGAGGCGATGAATAAACTCTACAAAGAAGGGTCTTGTAAATTCACTATGTCAGAAGCTGACCTTAAGCACGAAAGAGAAGTAAAAAATAAGAACGTCGTTACGATTTTGGATGGTTTTCTACAAAACGCATGCGGGGAGAATTTAAAGAAAACAAAATTTGCTGAGATCTTGGCTGATATTGTAATCTCGGACATCAAGAATGCAGAATTGAGTGGGAATCCTAGGATGAAACAAAAATTTGAAATAGAAGCTGATAAGGTCATGGAATTTGTAAACAAAAATCACAATAAGGAATAAAGAGCTGAGTTCTTGAGCGCTTAATTTTAAGTTTGGACTCATAGCCGACGCCAAAAATTCAGATAACTTAACTTATTCCATCCTAATCACAGCCTCGGAAATTCGTTCATACTCTATAGATTCATTTTCAATTTCATGCGAGTCCACAGGTTCCAATTTATAGGCCATATTGGCAACATTCCCGACGGATCGCAAGGGACAGTCGAGCTTAATCTCGACATCTATGGACTTTATATTTTTAGGCGCTTCAACCAGTGTATGTGCCGTAGATTTTGTATTATTCCCGTCACGATCGACACCGTCGACCTCCAATGAAATACTTGCTTGTTCGCATATAGTGGAAGAACTCTGTAGTCGAAACACATATCCAGTTAAAATGTATCCTGCCGGAGGTACAAATTGATGCTGCGGAGTAATTTGTCTTATGATCATAGTAAGTTACAGGAATGAGCAGATATTAAATCGTAACTAATCCGTTACTACTCTCAGTTATCAAATGATTAATGTATAGTATTAACTTTTGTAAATGTGATTCTCATCTAGGAATGCCATGCTGGTTGGAGAATGTAGTCCTTGAGCCACAAGTTCTGCTCTTAAACTACTATCTTTGAGGATTGGCTCGGCAAATGTTTTACTATTATTTATGGTTACCATTAACAAAACTATAAGCACAGAGACAATAGCTAGAAACATGAGTATCACCCTCTCTTCACGAAATCCTCTAGACTGACTCACATATAATAAAATCTGCAGGCATATATATCACTTGTCGCTGAATCTGGAGATTTGTGTAATTATTAAAGCGTTGGAATTTCAGGGAATTATATCACAATTGGAAAACTATAGGGATCGCCAAAGAACACGGTCTATGATGTATGAATAAAGTTGCCAGTAACGTTGTAAGTTGCGTTTCTTGCATCATAAATTCCTGTTGAATTGTAATACCATCTTTTCGAATCGAATGTCCTTTCTATGGAGTTACTTTCATCATGACAATAGTATAATTCTTGTCCATTATCCTCCACTATATTGTTAACCTTACATGCATTCATGTACGCACCGAATTCTTCCAGAAATTGTTTTTTCTTTGCGCCAATATCATTACGAGTTGTGTTATCTTTTATTTTAAGCCCCATACTATACCCTGTATTTTGCCAATCAGGATCTGGGGAGCTAAAACTTTGGCGTTTTCCATACTCAATCATACATTGATGAGATGGACACATTTGGTTGTAACTTTCACCACTAACCACAAAATCTGTGATAGTGACATTGGTCGTAACATTTTTCATTACCAAAACAAAATCTGGCATACCACTTTGTACATGATTAGCTTTTACGGAAAGCATTATTGCAACGGCTAATATCACCAAACCTAATGTATATTTCTGATTTATTGTTTTCATACTATAATCAAGGCTTAGACATTATCGCATAAAACCTAGTTGGATTTCCCTGACTTCCCATACCAGAAGTTGCTACATCATCTAAATTGTAACCATAATGTTCGACTACATCAATTGCATTCCAAAATGGCGTAATTGTGCCATTAGATAGAAGCAAGGCGTCTTCATCTGCTTTTAATACTACAATGGATTCGCCCTGATATTCTACATTGATTAGCGGAGAGACTTGTAAAATAATTGCTTTCATATCGACAGAGGGTGGTCTTAAAACTGGAGGAGCATTTGTTTGAGCTGTTGAACTAGAAAAAGAAATCAACAAGGTCATAAAAGGAAGTAAAAACGTAATAAATACAGGAATGTTTTTCATACTCATCAGTATGCAATAGCGGCTTTACTTTAGCTTTGCCCAGTAGATTACCAGTTTATAGCTAATATTTATCCCTGATTGAGATAAATATTGAATTAATACCAAAATGTTAAACAAGTCTCTAAGAAAAGTTAAATAATTCATCTAAGATTGCTAATTAAATTGAACAGTACTGTAAATTTTGAGTTAATGTTTCTGACCTTTTTATTCTTCTTTGTATTAGCAATTTATTTTATTCCCTTTCAGGAAATGTATGGTGCTACGGAATCAATCATAATTTCTGCAGGTTCTTCAGATCCAAGTAATGATAAGTCATTCGAACCCAAAGTTTCATCTATATCACAAGGAACAACCGTTACATGGACTAACAATGACGTGACTCTTCATACAGTTACTTCTGGTAGCCCTGTAAGTGGAGATGCAGGTACTCTATTTGATTCAAGTTTTATGGCTGCAGGGAAAACTTTTCAGCACACATTTAATTCAGCAGGTACATTTGACTACTTTTGTACTCTTCATCCATTCATGAAGGGTACTATCAACGTTGCATATAGTCCTACCAGTTTGAAAACTGTTACTAGTAATGTCTCACAATCTGGCAGTGGGCAGTACGCAAATCATACCAGCGACAAATTTCATATACAATTTCAATATCCTAGCGAGTGGGATCTTAAAGAAAAGGCATCGAGATTCGATGAGGGAACTGACATTGAGGCTAAACACATATCTCTCACAAATCCGGGAGCTATTTTTATCACTTACATGGATGACCTAACAAAAGAATTTGGTTCCAATGCCAACGATTTACAATCAGGATTAACTAAAACCTTTAAAGAACTAGTCGGCAACGATTATTCTCAAGAATACAAAGTGATAGAGCCTATATCATTCACAAATATTAGTGGATATAAAGCAGGTACGTTCTTGTACACCATGAAGGATAAGTACGAGGAAGATCCTACCCTCTTCGCCCAACAGGTTTGGCTAACTTTTGTTGGAAATAAAGGATATTTAATCACATTTTGGTCACCTACAACATACTTCGATAGCGCCAATATCACTCAAACTCGTGACCACATTATAAAGTCTATAAAATTTCTAGGTATTAATAATACCACTATCAGTAACTCACCTTCTAGGTTTGATTAATGGATTGTCAAAAGACTCGGAAGTTGTTTCAAGAGAAAGTTGTAGGAAGAAAAAGAAAATGGAATTGAATGATGTCATAGGTTAAAATCAATATTCTTTGTAACAGCAGACGAACATAATAGTATCCGTAATTTCAGTAATAATATTCGTAATCGTTGCTGGTGTAGCGTATCAACAAGCCCAAGAAGCAAAGGCAAAAAAAGAGTTGGCTGAAAGAATCTATTTAAAGGAATGTAAGATAACATGTGTTCGCAAAAAACAAATTTCATGGTAGAGGGGTGTTGAGTTTGTCGATTGTGAACTGCCTGCTTCTACATCTGAAATGGTATTTTTATATATTATCTTAACTGATTCAATAATCCTCCCATCTAATTCCATCGTGAGGAGTTAGGCATGAGTTCCTGTGTTTCATCTTACCAAAGTAAAATTCGTATTAACAAATACGTGAAGAGAAACAAGCTTGTCCCGATAAGGTCTTAAAAAAGACATTATCTGCATGGTACTCTTAAAAAGGATACAATGTGCATAAACGTTTCTAATTCTTGATATAGTACGCACCTTATACAGGAGTTATAAAGTTGAAAAATAAATGTCCAATAAAGTAAAATTTTGTAGTAATTGTGGTAATGAATTATCTGTCGATACTCTTGTCGGATATTGTCCGAAGTGTAGTATAGCTGTCAATGCAACAAACACAGTAAATCAAGGCTCGGTATATCAATCGCCTGTAATTGCGCCAATATCGTATAAAAGTCCTGGAACTTCAATGCTTATAGCAGTTGTAGGAGGATTATTTGGTCTGTCCGGTATAGGTCACATATACGTTGGAAAAGTGGGAAGAGGAATTACAATATTAATAGCAGGTGTGGTCTTACTTGCCATAGGACTTGTAATGGGTTTAGGATTTTTCGCATCCCAATCCTCATCAGCATTAATCTTGGAGCTTACCTTCGGACTTTCATATTTTGTACTCTTCATCTGGCAAATACTAGATGTTAGAGATTATGCTAAGGAATTTAATGAATTAGTCAAGACAGAAGGCAAGGAGCCTTGGTGACAAGAATCTCTGTATTGTAAGGGCTTGAGTAAAAAGTTGAGTTAATAATAACAGGTTAATTAGATCATCTTGAAGACATGGTTATTTTCTCTACCATTCTGAAATTTTAGGTAACTAGCTGATAGCAAGCATTTGGTGCTACAGAGCGTTATCGTATGAATGGACCTAATGGCAAAATCGGACATGCGGAACTCAAGATAGGTGATTCCATCATTATGCTAACAGATGAATTTCCTGAAATGAAATGTCTTTCGCCTCAATCGATAGGCGGGAGTCCTGTGAGTATGTTTCTATATGTAGAAGATGTAGATACGATATTCAATAAGGCAGTATCTGCCGGTTCTCGTGTATTAGATCCAGTAAAAGATCAATTCTGGGGAGATCGTCATGGCCGATTAGAGGATCCATTTGGACATGTATGGTCAATATCAACTCATAAGGAGGATCTTTCTCCAGCTGAGCTTAAAAAAGCAGCAGAAGCAGCGTTCGCAGAGATGTCCAAGAATGTAAAAGAATAAAAACGTAAGAATTAAAGTAAGAGGACTAATAAATCGAATTACTTCACACATAGTGTGATAAGATATAATGTTGAACAATCTTGTCTTAAAGCAGGTCTTAATATTCAGTCCTTTATAGAGTGGTGATACATGGTATCACTGCTATTGTCTCAGACATTAGCTTGAAACCTAAGACCATCATTTTGTCCTAATTTGCTGAGAAACTACAGATATTTCACAACGGAACACTAAATGAATCGCTTTTCAGAAAAATGTAATGTAATCTCGACAATGAAATCGTTAGCTTGCCACTTTGGAAAATAAATTCATCATTCCAATCTGACATTGATACCAAGAGCCATGATTCAAACACACTGCACACGTTTTATTGGGACTAAGGTCTAGATTGCTAGAATATTTGATTCTCCATTTCAACTTCAATTAACTTCTTTGTGGAGGTCAATCCTGAAATAATATGCACATTATCTTTAGACACTTCAAAATAGTTGGCTAACTTGCTTATCAGTTCTTTGTTGGCCTTACCTCGTTCAGGTTTGGACCTTAAGCATATAATTATCTCATTATTAGTCAATTGAATTTTGCAAGGCCTTGAACTAAATTTGACGAAGACAATATACTTCAATTATAGGTAAACTGGGATAGTCTTTTATTTTATAGTTTTATGCTCGTGCTGTCGACAATAGAGAATTCTAGACATAATATTCCACTATGACAACTATTCCTAAAACCAGTATCCATCATTCGCTATGTCTCCCTTATTTTTTTTAGATCATTTTCCAAGGCTCCTATGATCTTTGGAATCTCATGATTTGCACAAGAAAAACAGATTGTTTGCAAGGAAAGCGGATAAGTAAAATATTTTTCTTGTAATTTAATTTCTTTTTTGCATGCAGTACATTTTTTTAATTTATACGGATCAGTATTTTTTACAATCATTAATTATATACTGCTAAACGCTTATGTATAATAATATATCTTATAATAAGGACTACTATACTATAGAGAAACTAATGAACTCAAGGAAACAGAATTCAGTCGTTTATGAAAATGATAACTGTATGTGGCTAGATATTAAAAATAATCTCCCACTTTTGTTGTTTCAAATCAGCATACTCGTATTTTTCAATTATGGCATGCCCTCTCGTAAAAGAACTCAAATGGAGAATAATATAAGGTACTAACATATCTGCTAAATTATTATCCCCTGGTAAAAGAACAATTTCTACATAACTATCGACTTAGCGTCTAATAATGTACCATTGTCATGCTCCTCCTATCTATTCTTCTCATGAGTATAGAAATGCATAGCCTTGGTATTCCCTCTAGATAACATTGCAGTATCATAGTCGATAGGACTAGCCCTAAATTGTAAATTGCCTCTTTCAGATTAATCCTTCTATCCACTAGAGAGTAACCTTCAACAGAGCTGCAATTCCTGCAAGTTCTGCAAGGTGGATAACTACAAAATAAGGTAGTAGGCCTTCATGATACAAAGGAGCCATTGCAAAATAAGCATAGATGGCTATTAAGTTATGTAGCGTAAGCATGCCCGCAAAAAACACTAGACCTAGAGTAAATATCGCTTTACTGCTTCTGTATATTCTTACGTATACAGTTAATAGGACCATAAGGAGTGCCACATTTGCAATACTAATAGCGGCACTTAGGTCCATCAACATAGCCATATATGCACCATTTAGTTTGAATTTGCCTTATTTACATTTATCCAAATTCCGTCCATATCTGTAACTAATTCTCATCTTAATATCTTGGACTTAACTTCATCGTACATGTCCATATTTGCTTCTAAATAGTTTGAAATAAAGTATGTCACTCCATATTTTTCGCCCATTTTTGTTACCAAATTATTCTTCTCTAATACAGACATATGATGCTGGACTGCTTTATAATCAAGATTAAGGGATTTAGAGAGCTGGTTTATGTTTCTAGGCTGCTCAGTCAGCATATTAACGATCCTAATTCTATTTCCACCACCTTTAGAACCGGCAAATAGAAACCATAAAAGACGTCTGGCATTAGGATCCGGCATTATTCATCCCTCACATCCTTCGTATTTTTAAACATGAGTTTTGTCGTATACTGTGACAAATACAAACTATAGGTTTATGCAATATATACATTTTTAACCATCCCTAAATCAAAAATAGATTACCAGATATAAGTATCAAAGATGAGACAGTATTCACTGCACGCGCTAACTGCTAACAGGTGAGAGATTCGCTAGAGTATATCTTTTTGATATCGGTCATTCTCAATAGTTAAGGGCTATCAGCCACGGTATTTGAAACATGAGGGGGGATAGGAAATTATTCTATTTGGCTTTCCCACTATGAGCTTTTTCGTTATGTTTCTTTAACTTTTCTTTATCCTCAAATGTAGTACCACAACGCTTGCATCTGAATGACTGGTTATCCTCTTTCTTCTCCACCTTGTGCTTCCAATTGAAAAATCCTAGTTTCAAGTACTCTATATTACGTCCACTAATTCATTAAAGTTGTTGTTACTCTTGAAAGAAAAAAACATCAAAAGGCTTAATTAAAGAAATTTATTGTAATTACCAAGCCCTAATTGTACGGCGAAAATTTACAAGAAAAGAGTTACCGTATCTGGTGAATCCATTTGAATTATGTTATTGCATATAAACCAGTACAATTATCATAACTTTGACTCATTCGAATACTGGAAAATTCACGGTTGGGGGTTTGTATTATCTGATGCAAAGAAGAAATCGTACAAGAAACATAGTAGCAGTAAAAAAGCTAAAAAAGAAGCTGAAATTGAAGCAGTAGGCGGTCATGGCGGAAGTGCAGGTGCTGGCGGTATAAGTTCTGGTGGTAATGGCGGCAGCTCAAGTGGC
>JBAWET010000410.1:0-3229 GCA_049591355.1 Nitrososphaeraceae archaeon | reverse complement strand
CCAATGGCGCCATAGTAGATACGCCTTCTGAATGTCCCTTGTCTGATTCATGTCCATCTACACCACAGTTAGGAAATGGTACGCTGGAATGTAGCTCGAATTCGCTAACTAATAATGAAAATAACGTGCAAGTTACAGATAATTCCAGTACCAGTGATGAGACTTTGCTAAATGAAGTCGGAAATCAGGGACAGCATCAAGCCATTGACATGACTACAGACAAGAATACGTATACACCCGGAGAAGTAGTCAACATAACGATAAGAAATATAGGCACAGAACCATTGACTTTTCCGAATGCAGCTTTGGGACTAAGAATTGAAAATTCCAAGACCCACGAAAAATATCCGTTATTAAGTGCCCAAGTTATAACAACATTGGATTCTGGCGGTAAGAAGTCAGTAAATTGGGATCAGACAGATTCTAGTGGAAAAAATGTGCAAGCGGGTAACTATACTGCAAGTACTTCGACAGGATCGTTTGGCGCAAATGTAACATTTTCAATATCATAATTCTCCAAAGTGCGAAAGGCAAAAAGAATTCAATTTTATATTCATCATCGACGAGTGCGAACTGTCGTCGCAGCTAGTTACTAGATTGCTCTTTAAACTTCCCTTCCATTATTATTTCTGCTAATGGCTTTCTATCAGACGCCTGTTCTCTTTGCTGTACGTCAGTAGGTAAGATTTCTTTTGGTGCTGGTTTGCCTATTGCTACCATTGCCATAACATCAAATGTATCTGGAATTGAAAGATCTCGTCGGGCTTTGTCGTAATCAAATCCTTGCATCCCATGTGTTACCAGTCCTTGAGTTTCACCTTGTAAAGCTAAATTTTCCCATGCTGCCCCAGCATCAAATTGGTGAGTTACAGATGGTGTGTCGTCATGTTCAAAATTTTTTCTTGAAATTATAACTACCAGAGCTGCAGCATTTATTGCCCAGGATTTATTGAAATCAACCATCAGGTTGAATAGTTTATCCCAGTATTCAGAGTTTCTTTTTGCATAAATAAATCTCCATGGTTGGCCATTGTATGATGACGGAGCCCATCTGGCCGCTTCAAATAAACGCATCAACTCTGTATCCGAAATTTCCTCCCCCGACATGGCTCTGGGTGACCATCTGTGAAGTAATAAGGGATTGATGTCATGCTGTGAATGCCTCGGTGTTTTCCTTAAGGATTGAGCTTGTGACATACTCTATAGAGGCTAACTTACAATTTAGGCTTTATCTTTTTTGGCAGTTACTTTTTTGTGCTTGGATAATATCAAAATTATCTTCAGATATCTCCGGCAGTTAATCAGGTCGTGCGATTTCTTCTTTTGTCCTAAGGTATTCATCTATGACCCATATACCATATACGGTCATTAGCCTTGTAGACCTTCTTTTTTGATTGGATTCAACCATTCTTGCTTTTAACGTGTTCCTAAACTATTTCATGCCAAATATTGTGACGAACCCGTTATTTTCATCTTTGTCAGTCAATAAAGGCCCTGGTGGCCTTGGTAAATTTAACGATGTTTATGATCATATCAACTAAATACTTATTTGAGATAATATATATCGGTAGTGCAAATGTCCGAATATCCCTATGAAGATAAAATTCATAGTAAAGATAGAGTTAACTACAAAACCGTCAAATCATCAGATGGAAAAAGAATTGGCAAGGTGGAAGCTGCGTTTGCAGAATCATTTATTGTCAAATCCGAGAAGCAAAACAAGGAGATAAAATACGAAATTCCAAGGCGGGAAATCGCAAGTATAATAAAAAGAACAATTACTCTTAAACTAAAGGAAAGCGATTTGGTTCAAAAGTATGAAACATCTTCAGTCGATAAGGGTTTGTGAGAACCATCCATGGTAACTCATATATGACTTCATTTCGATTGTTTATAATTGCCACAGCAATTAATTGAGTATTAACTGTTATCATGGGATGCTACAACTCCAAAACTCATGGAAGAGCCGCGAGTTCATTCAAATAAATGAATCGGTATTCTGACATGGCAACACATCCTTTTTCTTAACTAAGGGCTTGAGCATAATCCCTTGCAAATTGTGAAAACAATATTGGCTTTCGCCCTGTAACTTCTTCAATTGAACTAGTTGTTTGAGATCCGTGACCTGATTTAATGATAGTATACAGCTCCATCATTGCATCGATTAGCCAATCTTCTATACCCATTTTCATCATAGCTTTCCGAGCATCTGGTTCTGGTATGTCAATGTATGATATTGTTCTACCAAGCTCCTTAGAAAGGATTTCAGCTGCAGATGTTTCTCAAATTCATAGGCCATTATTCCACCAACTGCAACACCCGCAGCAAGACCCACCGGTCCTCCAACTATTAGACCTACTGCACCTGGCCAAATAAGACTACCAAATCAGACTCCCGAAGCAACTTCTACTGCGTAATCATCAGGATTTCCTGTTATAGAAACATGAATTTCACGTAAAGATCCAGCCCATACTTTTGGAGACGTATTGACTGCTACGATGCTTCTTAATGGCACACTATTAATAAAGCCCTTATACTCTGAAACATTTCGTAGCTCTTTTTGAGTTTCTAGTAACTCCTTTATGCTATTGTATAAATTCTCTAAATTGGTGCTGAGTCTTCTATAATGTTGAACTTTTGCCACAGCGAAAAGTTGATCGCAGATATATACTTATGTTATTAGAAAGAAGAAAAAGCTCTTAATTTTGGATATCTCTCCTTTCCAAACATTAGATAACCTAGTTTTGAATAAAATCATAACCATTGAGCAAATACCAATTTAATTCATTTTTTTAGACAGAGCCTAATCGTCAGCCAATATAGGATGAGTTTCAGTACAATAGTAAATGGTGTTTTTGTGATCACAATTCTGACATTGTATTGTGCGCTCTAAATTGTGAAAAGTTGTGTCTATATCTTGACATTTACTAGAGTCTGCTCTTGTCACATCTTCTGGAAGGTGTACACTGATCGGCTCATTACAATTGGAACACGAAAATGTCCGAGCAGCCATTTCTATTTCTCCTTCTTGTCGAGAAACTCTTTGAAGGCTTGAATCACGACTTGTGAAACTGTAGTATCATTATCCAACGCAGCCTGTTTCATTTGTTTAATCAGAGGTTTAGGAATCCGCCAAGTCGTTTTAATTACTTCTTCCTTCTTACTCACAAACATAGAATCTGAATTGACGTATATAACGGTTGCCGTATGGACGGTTATACGGCAAACT
>JBAWET010000409.1:0-1697 GCA_049591355.1 Nitrososphaeraceae archaeon | reverse complement strand
TTCTTGTGATAAACGTAACTTGTTGGTATGCTGATTTGATTTTCTTGAGGTACTACCTTAATTAGCTTAATTCTTAGTTCAGTAGAAAACCCTAAACAACCAGGAAATAAAATGAAAAGGCAAGGTTATTTATTAGCAGATGCTTCTAGAATAAGTTCCGATCTGGCTCGACTTATGCGGTAACAATTACTACAAACCATCTTATCGAACCAATAGAGCAATTCATGTGTTCTCCTGCCACACAGTTGACATCTCATGTTGGTTTGCATGTCATCCCTAGTACTTCAATTGTACTATAAAACTCTTCTTATAGATTCTTTCCAATCGGGAAAAATTAGTTGTCGTAACCATTCTTGGTTACTGAGTCATGATACTCACTTTGGAATGAAATCAGACAAAGAAGTTTGTTTGACGGGCCTCTTTTTATGATCTTTGACTTCTTCAAACTCCACTTTTGTGGGAAGGTCCTTATCAATTCCCCATTCAACTGGATTTAAACCTAACATCTCCCTAAACGCGTTTGAGGTTGAAGGTCCAAATCCTGCATAATGATTATTCGCAGCCACCATTCCCATTTTCACATTTCGTTCATATTTCTGAATCTCTTTTAACCTGTCAGCCCACTTGGCCATTTCTTGGATTCTATCTCTTTGAATACTTCCAAAGTCGCTTTCATGGATACTACGATCTCCTATAAGCCTGATATATACAAAATCACTCGTTACTACTGGTGGTGTCTGGATAATATCTAGCTGATTCCAGACTAGACTGATATTATTATTCTTGAAGAAATTATAAGCTAACTCTGAAAACCAAGAAGGATGTCTGACTTCTATGGCATATCTATAAGTTTCATCGAAAAAGAAATCATATTGTCTTAGTGCTTCCAATCCTTCTTTGATTTTAAGATAAGGTGGAAACTGAATTAGTAATGTTAATAGCTTATTTTTCAATGGTTCCATGGCATTATAAAACATTTCTAGTTCTTTCTGACAATTTCGAAACTTCTTCTCATGCGTTATTACTCTAGGAAATTTGGCACTAAATCTGAACTTCGGTGAAGTTCTGGCGTTCCAGAGCTTGACCATGGTTTTAGAAGGTATTTGGTAAAAGGTAGAATCAATCTCTACGTATTCAAAGACTTGGGAGTAATATGGCAACCACCACTTTTGCTCAAGTTTCTCTGGATAGAATACACCTTGCCAGGATGAGTAGCTCCATCCAGAAGTCCCAATATAGAATTGCAATTACTGTATAAAAGACATTACACTGAGTTAAAATTTTCGTTATGTTTGTGAGTGTGAGTGTCATGTATTATTTCGAGGATTATTTATGATATTTTTTATTAAAAGATCAGCAACAACAAAAAAACTTGTATGATACATCAAGCGTGTCAACCAGTGATATTTCAGTATAATATGCGATGTTTGATCCTGACTAATTGTCATTCGAAGCTCGCCTCTTGATAGTCGAAAATTTCGCAACTTACGACTTATTTTGAGACGACTACTCATAAAGTTTAAGAGTATTTAACTTCTAGGTTCGTATCTACTGATGCGCTCAATAATCTTGCACATTAATTATTACTCACAAATAATTGATTTATGGCTGAAGAAATCAAAATCCTGATGCTTATTGGACAAAGGTGCTTTATATTCCGTCTGCAACTATCCTAGACGGAAAAGATATTCGTGTAA
>JBAWET010000408.1:0-3456 GCA_049591355.1 Nitrososphaeraceae archaeon | reverse complement strand
ACCGAAGAGCGCTCAAAAAATGGCATCAAGGCAAAAAAATTCAGCGTGCAATAATAGTAGTAATATTAGAGTTACATATATTCTATAACTTGTCTCTCTTTCCATAGTCCAATCCTTTGGTGTAACCATGGATAAAAGTTAGCATCTCCATTTTCAAATTCCTTCTTAATTACTCTCACTATCTCTTTAGAAACCTTTCCAGGTTGACCATAGATCTTTTTCTTCTTTTTCAGTTGCAATCCCAACCCTTCGCTTCTATTAAATGCCTCATCTATTATTGCTGTTATCCAAGTAGGATTTACTGGCGGAAGTAAAATATTACTTCTGGCGTCGAATATGGTTTCTGGTCTGTCTGTATTAAGACGTACAGTCAATGAAAGAACTTTTGGAAAGTATAACAGTTCTTCTTGCATAGAACCTGAATCTGTTATTTCCGCCCAGCAGTGGCCACTATCAAGAAATTCAATTACTTGGGAATATTCGCGCCACAAAGGAGTGATCAAGAATTTTTTTGGATATGATTTTGCGAGGTTAATCAAGCTCTGTTCCAAATTATAGGAACGTAACGCAGATTTCATAGCGTTGAGCATAACTAAAATTATCTTATGGTTAGAGTTCTTGATCAAATAGGTAAGACTTTTGATTATGGAAGAAAATCTATGCTCAGTCAAATTTTCCCGCCGATGGATATCCATCCTGAGCCATTCGCCAGTTTCTAGTTTAGGATAAAGATCGAATATACTTGTGCTTGGCCTGTGCTTCCTCTTTATTTCAATTGCATCAACAACAGAATTCCCTACAACACGGATGAATTCTTCAGGATATCCTTCCCTTATCAGATTGTCTTTATTTATTTTTGTTGGTGCAAAAAAGAATTGCGTGCCAGCAGAACAAATCCAAGTATCGATCTGTTCTGGAAATGGTTCCTCTCTAGCATAAAACCATCCCCCTTCAAATTGAGATTCAATGAATTTTTCCACAAAAGATTTAGTAGGATCTTCGCGCACCCTAAGATGTTTTATGGAATCTGGACTCATTGATCTTAGTCCTGCCTCATTTTGAGCTACCTTTTGACCCATGCCGAACACCCAGGCCAATGGCGCTATTCCGGCAACCAGAGTATCCCCATGAACTATTGGTAACAGATGTGAACTATTTCCAAATTCCTTCCTCCAATAACGTCCGAATGAACCGAACTTTAGTATAAGTTCACTCGCTTTTTCCATAAGGTCACCCCTGATTTGCATATTGCATGCAATTTGATCTTCCAAATCAAACTCTTTTATCCCAAATCCAAGGAGTTCATCAAAATGCTGTCCAGTATCGATCACAAAGGACGGCAGTTTCTGTCTTATTGCTTCTATTAATATGGGCGCCTGTTTATAGAAATCGGGTTTTGTTCCGATTACGACAGAAAGGATAGGGCTTCCCCCGTTATTACCGGAGTGTTTTCGTGTGCGTTCCAACACCTGAGGAAAAATGCGGATAGGGAGTATCTTTTTTTTCAGATAGATGTAATTATCATTACTTGATCTTTTTTGCTTCAAAAATTTTCATCCACCAGACTCCCATGGTTTCGTGTAGGTTTCTTAATGAGTAGTACACCAATTATTATTATTCCAAATCCCGCCGCAACAAGCGCATATTGTAATATTTCTAGGAATGGCACAGCATAAGTTTCTGGGGTTTGTAGTACTAAAGTTCCAAAGTACAGCATCCCTGCGCTCAAGATTACTCCTGTGACAAATAATATGAGACCAGCTTCTTTCGAACCATAATTTTTTGCAAGCCCATACGTAATACCGCATAATATGACGCCTGGAGCACCCGAAATCGAGACAATTTGTATGATTACACCTGGAGCTTGTACGGGAATATCTGGACCCTGAGGTCCCGACCGTATCAAGAAAAAATAGAATGAAGTCATGAGGGCCACAAACATTACAATCAAACCCAGAGATGCTAGTGAGACCCAAACCTCAAGATTTGTCAATTTTATTATGAAAGAACGTCTTGAAGGCTAAATAAATTATATGCTATTCTATGCCAACTAAAATAGCCAATTCCTTTCTACATGCCGAACCCAGAAATTCTGCTGATTTTTCAGGAGTGACATGGTTAATGTATATGCCAAATCCTCTTTCAAGTCCAGACCAGCTCCCTAGTTGAGGATAAATTTCAATATGCCAGTGTATCTGCCTACTGTTTTTCTTTTCTGGCGAGAGATGAAATACCAGATTGAAAGAGGGATTTGACAACGCCTTGGACATCCCGCCTAGCGTAGATCTTAGTATAAGAGCCAAATCAGTCATTTCTTTTTGTGTTACCTTGGTGAAAGCTGTTGTATGACGTTTTGGATAGATCCAAAATTCGTATGGATATGATGATGCCCATGGAGAGAATGCTATATGACTATCAGTCGCTAGTATTTGTCTAGGACCACTAGTTTCGGCACCAATTACTGTACATGCGGGGCAACTTCCGTTTTCATTAATATACTGATTGGATGCTTCGGCTTCGTATTCAATTGTTGGTGGAATTGTGGAAAATGTAACCAGATTGAAACAACTATGAGCAATTTTACTGCCAGCTTCGCGACCTTTGTTCACATATATTGAGACATAAGTCACTCCTTTTTGAGAATAAAGCCACCTCACTCTATCTTGAATCATCAAGAGGACATTCGACCATTGGTCGAGCGATAATGAATGTAGGTCTTCGTCGTGATTGGGAGATGCAACTACAATGTAGTGGAAACCATAAGCAGGTTCACTGTAAAGAGGTTTGTCGCGGTAGAGGTTTTCTGTCGACTGTGTTACGATTGGAGAATCACTCTGAAATACCCTGACACTCCAGCCCTCTACCACATTCTCTTCACTGTCGGAGAGTCTTTGCAACATCCCTTCTTTGACTACAAGTGATAGAATGGACGGCGGGGTCATGTTTTCATTACCCGGACAGTAAGGACATTTAGTCTCATCTGATTTGTCGTCGTGTGCATTCGGTTGTTCAGTGATGTGTGGCAGGATCACATATTTATCAAGTACATAATCTTTTCTGAGCTCGATCATTCATGTTAACCTGAAAAAAGCTGTTCGTACTTTTAATTAAAGGTTCTGTGTTCCTTTTTCTAATAACTTTGTAGCAATGAGGAAGAAAGTGGCAACACGAATCCATCAACTAATTTTAAAATCACTACTTAATCGAATTGCCTTATTGGGATATTGATATCAAAGTTGACATAGAAATGTAATTTTTTCATAATAACATTTATGTAACTATTTTCATAGTCAGATTGAGCCTTGGATGTCTTTTCTCAGATTCAATCATTGAAAGAAGAGATGACCAGGCTTCAAACTCAAGCGGAGGAATTTTCTTCATCAACTGAAGAATCTATGATGAAATTAGGGATTAAACCGGACATGAAAGTCGTTGACATAGGATGTGGAACAGGAA
>JBAWET010000407.1:0-1901 GCA_049591355.1 Nitrososphaeraceae archaeon | reverse complement strand
CAATTATAGTAATCAAAATAAGTCATTTAGTATTAGCTTTCTGGTCTAGGAACAGGAGGACCCTTCTGGAGGGGATAAAAAGAATTGTATCGTATAACCTTTCAAATAGTAGAAAGAATATATCAATCGATACATTAGCGGTATTTTTTTTAATAGTTGCCCCATTTCTACTCCTTCCTTTTGTTGGTAATCTAAACAAAAATCAAGGAGGTGATGATATTACTATGAGCTTATACTTCTGGAATGTCTTGATGTGTGTATTGCCAATAGTGGCCGTAGCTGTGGTAGGAATGACAAAGTATCGCTTAAATCCTCTTTATTCCTTGCTAATACTATTTGGGAGCGGTTTCTTTCTCACTACCTATTTAACCAGTATATTTCAACTGGTATCCTTGCCCTTGTCTCGCGCAATACGATGGAAAGGGAGGGGATATGAATACGATTAATAGTCAAAAGAGCTACGATCTAAATGGTATATTACTGTCCTCTCCTCCGATAGATGTAATATGGATTATATATTTCCAATAGAGTTCAAGAAATGCGAAAAAATGAATTTGTTAATACAAGTTATAGTCTCCATGAGTTAGGCCTAGACTAGCTTCATCGTACGATTTTTGAACCCGAGTCTATAGCTAAGTCATGTAAATGAAGATCTTGATAAGCAAAGTAAAATTGGTAACGCATATGGCGAAGTCGTAATTTTCCATATGAATCCTGTTCAACCCCACGTATTACTGGAGTACAGATTGTATATCGTACCAGTATTAGCGCTAACATAGCCCCAGACTTCTGGAGTAATTGAGAGCTTGCTGAAGGTACGTCTTTGTTCTTTTTCCAATACATTGTATACTAGTTGACCAATTATAATTTGATCTGGCTGTGCAATCGCCGTAATTTTAGAAGCAATACTAATAGTGTAACCTAGAATATCCAAATGGGGCTTTTTCAATACGATTTTCTCATCTTGTCTGAACGTATCCCAACCATATTGAACTACTACATTCTCTCCAACATCAATCCCAATTCTTACTTTCAGTTCAGGATAGTCGGATTGTTGGAGAATTGGGTTAATTCCTTGTCGTATCACTCTGATCATTGAACATGCACAGCTTATTGCATTCATACACGGTATGTACATTTGATCGTTTGAGGCCGGAGGTGGACCTACTATGAAAAAAGCTAAAACTGCGTCTCCGACATATTTCAGAACATAACCACCGTAGGATGTTATTAACAAGGACATTTCCTGAGCAAAGGTTCTGATAATTGTCGCAAGTTTGTCTACTGGAAGTATCATTGATAACTTGGTAGATTCCACAAGATCAATATTTAGAATCACAAGACTAACTTTGGATTCAGCATAAGGCTCTAAAATTTTATCTGCTTCTTCAGTCGAAATATCAAATTCCGACTTGACTTTCAAGGCTTTCCACATTGTAGATTGTGCGTGGTCTATAGCGCGGTCAATATTAACCACCGAGTCAAGATATAATTTGCTTAATAACGGGACATCAGATAGCTTTTCCACAGCGTCCCTCTTTCTTTCTTCCTCGTTAGTCTCAGATTCAATTACACGCATAACTTCCTCTTGGCTAACATCCAATTCTAGAGAAATTATCTCGGGGTTTATGCCGGAATTGTACAAGTTGACTATAGTTTTTCTTTGCTCTACGACCAACTCATATTCCCCGATAGTAATCTCGTACGCTAATTTGAATATTTAGATTCCAATAACAATCTTCAACCTCTAATTAAGAATTGTCATATACTCAAGTCAATGAAAGTTTACTTCCAATTTATAGCTACCCTAAAAGGCAATAATGGCACATTGTTAATGTAGTACAAATAACTTACAATCGGTAAGATTGGAGGTAATTTAACAGGAATTTACACTCATGAGG
>JBAWET010000406.1:0-2252 GCA_049591355.1 Nitrososphaeraceae archaeon | reverse complement strand
ATACTATACTGTACGACTTACCAAAGAGAATTGAATTGTACAAGCCGAAAGTAGTAGTCATCTCAGGATTGTTGGACCAATTTTATCAAGATCCCTACATCAATATTTCAGAAGCAGAAAGTTTAATATCGCAGATAGTAACAGCATTACATAAAATCAAGAATGTATTAATAGTTCTGACTTCCCGTTTCACAGATAACCAAATAGTATATCCTGCATTGTCTAGAATTGAAATCCGTGCTAAAAAAGAATTTGACGAGACTAAATTAAATTTTTCTATTTATAATAAAGGCAGACTGAAAAAAGTTTCCATGACTGAGGCAGAGCTACGAATTGACTAATGTTTCTGAGCTAGTTGTATATAATAAACACAAAGATCCTCCAGATACTGTGATCGCCGTAATTAATCTTAGTATGCGCATCTTCGTAAGCGAATTTTTTCTGTGATACAACAGAAGCAAAATGGTAAATGCCATCACTGCAAAAGAAATATTACGCTGTCAGATACTGTGGTTAGTAACGGCAAAGGACGGGGTTATTATCATAAGTCATGTGCTGAAAAGTTGCATGTCCTATAATGAAGATCCAATAGTCTATAGAATACACACAACTTATACAGCAGGAAGCTCAATCCCAAAGTGAATGATAACGGAAGATATTGAAAATATCAGGAAGACTGGTTTTGATATTGAAGAGATACCGACTGGATATATATTCACCCGGTATAGCGGACAGAGTGAGGATAAACAAGGAAATATACTCATCCGTAAGGAGGCATGTGAAATAATACAAAAAATAGGAAAAATAGAAGAGATACAGGTGGTGGATGGCGAGCGGATTCGCATTGTAATTCTGAGAGCAATCATAGGATCAGGTTAGCAACACATGTCCTAATATCAAAGGCGAGAAAGAAAGATCGGTAGAAATATGTAAAGCAAATGAAATTAACTTAAACTATACTGCATAGGTACTGTCATGGTACTGAACACACTCATTTACATCGCCCTAGTAATTATTGTTATAATCGTAATTGTGGTTCTACTTAGGTTTCTATTCGGTGTACTGTTTATAATCCCTACATCAATTGATCACGATGTAAACATGTTAAAAGATATATCATTACTGTCAATAGGTAACGTAGGTCATCTCAAAGGAGGATTGTTGTGATAGATTTGGATATTATACGCTCCTTAGCCACCGGTTTTAAACATTGATTGTGCTGTAATGAAGAGGTCAAAAAGAAATTCGCTTAATTCTGGTTATAATCCTGTCACGCGAATGTACGAAAATGCTGCTGGTAAATTTTCAACGTATGCAGAAGCTAGACAAAAACAATGGACATGTGAGAAATGTGGTGAAATGTTCGCGAATTATAGATTGCTGAAAGATCATAAGAAGGATTTCCATTCTTACTAGGTGTTAATTAATTAATGAGTTTCAAGATCGTCACTTGGATTTTCTGTATTACTATATTACTTTTTTCGATATACTCAACCATTCATCTAAATTCAGCCACCGCACAAATCGGTAACTGGAAAAAGTATTCAAATGATGCTATAAAATTTAAGTTCTTTTATCCCCCTAATTGGTCAATTAAAACGACACACGATAACATCACTGGCACAACCGAGGTAATCCTCGTGAATCCCAACTCCACGAGATCACAAATATCAATACTTTACAATCCAAATGAACCAACTCTAGATTCTAAGACAGGTAAACCAGTAGTCCCATCAAGAGCATTGACAAACTTGGAGAAGGAAATTAGTGTTGACTATGTGTTTTTTAATAGTACCGGTAAATTTCCACACAGATATTCGATCTCAGATCATCAATCGGCAAGTGATGTGATTGATTATGAAAAAAGCAAAGGAAAGTCAGGCAAAATGCTGATCGTGTTTGCAAAGGTAAATGATAAAGATGCGCTAATCTTTACTTATACTGAGAGCAAAAGACAATTTTACAAAAATCTATCGAATATATCGCAGATCATCAAATCAATAGCCATATTGGAATAAACGTTTGAGTAGTCGTGAAAATGTTACAATACAGTGTTCAATCCACCTGTTCCTTCTCACTAAAAAAAGTACCCAAGGTGATTTATCTCATATTAAGCATAGTCCATCATGAGAGCATCGACTTTATCAGACTATGAATTTGTTCTATCTGCCATGATTATAGGAGCTATAGGTCTTATGGGTAACCACTTGATCTATGCATCGCCTCTCCCTGCAAATCATACGTTAACAACC
>JBAWET010000405.1:0-2415 GCA_049591355.1 Nitrososphaeraceae archaeon | reverse complement strand
GTCATTAGGTGCAATCATTATGGGCAGGATCCTTGCTTCTACGGCCATAAGAATAGGGGTTAATTCATAATGCGAATGAAAATGTTGTATCTAACAGTTAGGATTAAAAGGAATGATGAACTGCAAGGAAAACTACTGCAAGATGTTCTATTTGACTTTCTATTAGTTGTACATCAACCATATTGTTACTTTGAGAGAGTACCAAATTTAACATTCCGACTCCTATTACAGGCAATTATAGCTACACTTGATCTATGTTAATCCTTAAGTAGTATTATTTCGCCGGTTGCCGGATCTACTGCATGAGTCTTTAAATCGAAGTGATATCTACCGGCCAAATATTCATAAAAGTCCTTTAATTCTGCATAATTCTCAAAGAATTTATTTTGTGCTAATTTGTCAAGTATTTCATTGAGCCTTATCAGATCTATTCTTATCATAATTACTCTGGGATTAATGGCATTTAGGCATAGTGGTCGAATATCATTTTTATCGCTAGTACCAGATAAAGACGCCAGAACAAGACAGAATGGTAGAGAGCGCATTAATACACTTTCAGAGCTCCCACTCTCTCGGAAGTATATGCCCGAAACTAGTTGCAGAATGGAACTGGTGATAAAATATTTGGATAATTAGATGACTAAATTTTGTCCCATATTCTCGAACACTTTAAAAGCTTGATAAAGAATTCTTAGGAATACAAGTCTTATTTTATATGCGAGTAAGGAGACAGAAAATTGACAACTGTGATTCTGTTACTAAAAAACATACCTTCCTAATTCTCTCCTAACACTTTATGATACTCAGAAATGTTTTCAAATGATTTTATTTTTTCTTCCCCAGTTATTCTTATAGTTTCCACGTCGAATTTGCCTTTAATTTCAGCTAATGTATAAGATGATATTATGACTTGATCATTTTGAGCTTTTCCTTCTAATCTGCTAGCTAAGTTTACATGAGTTCCTATCACAGAGAACTGATCTCTTTCTGTGCTCCCAGTAAGGCCAACTAGTACATTGCCTGTATTTATGCCACATTTTATGTCAACATCGATATCAGAATTAATAATGGCTTTCCATACATCTGTCCAGTTGCGCTTCACAGTGCGAAATGATTTTTTTAGTTTTAAAGCGGCAAATATTGCGTTTATTGCTCCATGAGATTCATCATCTCTGTGTTCTGTAAACCCAAAGTATGCAAGTAGTCCATCACCCATAATCTTATCAACTACTCCGCCATATTCGTGTATAATCGGGATCGCCATTGCTAGATACTCATTAAGGAACATTGCAATTAGTTCTGGATACTGTTTAAGTTTTTCAGATAGATTTGAAAAGTGACTGATATCCCAGAATACTATGGTTAAAATCTTATTCTGAATTGAGGGTGCATGAGGATTACTAAGGTATTCGATAACTGCTGAATCTATCTGTCTCTGTAAACGAGTTAATATTTTTTGATTTTCTTGATCGAAGGCCGAAGGACTGACGGCAACCAAGAATTTCAAACTTTCATCAGTAGTCATCTGGTCTTCATTTTTTGGAAGTGATGCAATCAATCCTTCATGAGCCAGGCGTATGGAATAGTGGCTAGAGATCGGTGGTTGATTAGTATTAATCATTACTGTGGTTCTGTTGCCTGGGAGTATATCATCAGTTGAGGCAATCATGATTGGGACTAACAGAAACCTGTTATATTAATTTCCTTAACTAAGTTAATTCAGGTCGCACGTTGGTACAAGTATCTAAATGACTTGATAATGATAGAGAGCAAGAAATTATCTAGTTACACATTTGTACCACGATATTAGAATTTGGAAGTAAATAATAATGGTAGAATGAATACGCTGAAAAGCGGAAATATAATTATTTATTTGTGAAAGTCAAGAGAATGTCAATGTCAGTCTTATCTTTTAATAGCAAAAGACCAAAGATAGGTAAAGATTGCTTTCTAGCATCCAATTCCATGGTAATCGGTGACGTGGAGATAGGTTCGTGCTCATCAATCTGGTTTGGAACTGTTATCAGAGGAGACGTGTTCCACATTCGAATTGGTTATGAAACAAACATTCAGGATAATAGCGTCATACATGTTACTAGTAATAAAAATCCAACTTTGATTGGTAATCGAGTGACCGTAGGCCATTCAGTTACGCTGCATGGTTGTAATGTTAAAGATCATGTTTTGGTTGGCATTGGATCAATTGTGATGGACCAGTCTGAGATAGAAGAATGGTCAATATTGGCAGCTGGTTCTGTTGTAAAACCGGGAACAAAAATTCCATCTGGGAAACTTTGGGGAGGTTTACCGGCCAAAGAAATACGTGATATAAATGAAAAAGAGAGGGGATGGATCGAAGATTTGGCCGGAAATTACGTGAAATTATCTAGACAATATATAATGAGTGAGTGATAG
>JBAWET010000404.1:0-9270 GCA_049591355.1 Nitrososphaeraceae archaeon | reverse complement strand
AAATATTGGTATTATTCTGAGCGTCTGCTGCATCAAAAATTCCCTTATTGATAATAAAACAGCTTGCGATAAGCGTAATACAAAGGACCATTAAGGAAATAGACCTAGTTTTCATGTAGATATCACTAGATTATTAGACCTTCAAAAACTAGCATCTCATAGATTTCCATAACTATAATGTAACTACTGCCTATTTGAAAAATTGTGAAGATTCTTCTCTTCAAATTTTAAGCTATATTAAATGGCTCAATTGAAGGAGGGTTTTTAGTATAATTGTAGAAAATATCTACATAAAGATTACAAAAATAGTGATCTTACCAACAAAAGACCACTTACCAGTGTAAATAATTAGTACGTGTCCAAAAAATTGGATTTCTACCGATATTTCTTGTTTCTCAATCAGCCTGCAGCCGTACTATTATTATTATTGCCACTACTGTTTCCATAAATGGCAGCAACCGAATTCTTCAATACAGGGTAATATTGAGTTGGCACTAATGTTCCATTATTGACCGTTAGGAGATTAAAACTGGCAGTATCTGCAGCCTTATAATCCCACTTCCAGAAAGCAGTACCCCATATGCCGGCTTTCTTAAAAGCAGCAAGTATCTTGTCTGCATTATCTACAGTGAGTTGACTTGCACCCGGATTAATTTTGAAGACTCCCCCTTCTCCAGGAGTTCTCACCACATTGTTCCACTCTCCTATGTACAGGGGTATGCCAGTCAAGTCTCTTGTTTTCAAAAAGGTATCAAATCTTTCTTTCTGGTATGCGTCTCTATCAGGAACTCCATATACACTTATTTTGAATATAACATTCTCTTTGTTGGAAGGTGCCATCTTTGCTAAATTCTCAGGTGTAAGATTTATTGGTCCCTTAATGTCAACTGGTACGTTCATACTATAGGCGATAGTTTTTTGAGTCGCATTTCTTAGTTCTCCAACCATGAATGTATTGAACTGGCCTAACTGTGACCACTGACTCACTTTATCAACATGAGGTTCACTTAGTATTTCATAGCCCAGCGTACTTGGATGGCTATCCACAACGCCGACAATCTTCTTCAAAAAGTCTGCGATTAACGTCCATCCATCTCTTCCTTGGCTATCTTTGACAGACCTATTCCACCAATCAGCCCAGAACAGTTTTGCTGCTGGGTCAGGAGTATTACCTCCACCTCCTTTAGTATACTTTGAATTGTTAAGAAATAGTAATGTAGGAAATCCAGTGCCTTTTCTCTCAAGCCACGATGAAGTGTGCCATTGATGATTGTCATATATTACTTTTATTCCATATTTGTCTGCTGCCTTGGCTACCGACTCTATTTCCTTCATGAAAAGTTCAGGATTCTTTTCATAGGCTTCCCAGTAGAGTAGGAATCTAACATGGTCTAATCCTGCTTCAGAAATCATCTTGAAACTATCATTAATGTAATTAGGTGGTGGGGAAGGCGCATCATAATTATTTTCCTTCACACTCGTATAAGCGCCCTTCATAACTACTCCATTTATTGGTTCTTGAGTCGTCTGCGCGTTTGAAACAACTAAAGCACTAGCACCAAGAATAACAGTAAGAATTGATATTATGACGACTCTACTGATAATAGTTTTTATCATGGGACATTAGGTTTCCTTAATGAATTAATATGTTTTGTGTAAAATTAACATAAGTAAATAATTTAGTACAATTAATTCACTTCAATTCTTATAGAAAATGAGTCAATGAATTTTTGACTCAATGTCAAATTGGCCACTATCCAATGATACGCTTAATACTAAATTAAAATGTGGTAGAGCGGCGAGCTCATTTTGTAATGCGATTATATGGTAATTGAACCTATGAAATTCCTTTTTGATTATTATGCTCAACATTTTCGCTATACCAAATATTCTCAATCAGTGAATGAAATTGTTTGGCTTCTTGATCCACCAGTGTTAAGTTATTATCGTTTCTTATGACTAATACAATCAAATTTCTTAAAAAACGGTTATCCGACTGTCATATGAGTGATTAAATTAACACAATTAGAAATAGACGAGTGTCTAAATTGGATTTTACATACAATTGTGTCAGAAAATTCTCCAAGTCATAACCACATTGTTGTGGAAGATCAGGGATTAGAATTCATAGTAATTAGTGCAAAAGATTATTACATAGATGTCCAAGGATTGCTTAAGATCGAGAAAATCACTGGAATGACACTAGTCCAAGTAAGATCTTCTAACGGAGTGTCCGATTTGTGGTTTGGCCGAAAAATACAAACGGCCGCTGTATCCAGAAGATCTGTTAGTAAATCTAATAAATAATTTGTTTGTTATTGATGCACCATTTTTTTACATGCTCGATTCATAATGCTTTTGCTCGACTATAGTTGTTATGGATTTTTCGAACATAAATAGTGCATTAATATAAGCTATAACAGAAACGACATTATTGTCCTTACTCTATTAATTTTAGTCTTTGTAATAGACATTACCTTCCACTACCAGGAAGACCTATTCCCTTTAAAGGCGAACGATAATCTGTAGTTATATTGATTCCATTATCAGCCATAACATTGATTTTCGAAATGTCCGTGTCCGGGCGTGGATAAAAGAACCACGATTGATCTGGTGATAGACTCTTAAGATGCTGAATATCATTTTGACCCAAGTATACAGAAATATTTGTAGCCATGTTTGTTCCAATATTGGTAACTCGTATTCGATAGTAGGTACCTGCTATATCTGTAGTATCTTTAATTGCATCTACGCCTAAAGCATAAGGAACTTTATTTCTCTCTTGGTTTACGAAGTAAAAAAGTAAGGTTATACCAATAACTGCAATTGCGGCATAGTAAACGTATTGTCTTTTCAACATAGTCTATCAACTAGAGTACGACTAAAATAAGTGTGACCTTAGAACGAGTATAAAACCGTTTGAGTGAACCTATCTTCCAAATTTAGTTAGGCAGGTCAGTAAATTACTAGCCACAACATAAAAGTGACAAGTAGATCTGGCGCAGACATGACCAGATCAGAACCTAATTCGAATGGGCAAGCTTTCTGCATGACTAGAAAATTCTATGCTTCCTAAATGACTGGCGAGTCAGTGCGAATAGTGGCATTGTCACTTGTTTTCAATCCAACTTATCTGACTTCGGCATGACTCCGCATAGTCTAAAGGCTTCGGTAATGATTGTAAGTATACTTGGAATAAGAATGGAAATTAAAAACATAAATTTCATCAAATGAACTTAAAATGATGCAAAATAAGAATGATTAAGCTTGATAAAATAATTGGCAACATCAAGATAGATCATAATCTCAAATCGCTGCATGAAGAGATGATTAAATTGGGAAAAATAGAAACTGTTACTTTTGGACGTATGGAATCTGAACGTACGAGAATAAGAAAAGCGTCTAACAAAGGAACAGATCTAGTATTAATATTAAGTGAAGGATCACGTATTAGAGATGGAGACGTTCTATTCCTCACGCAGGAGAAAATGATAGTCATTCAGATAGTACCAGAACCAGTAGCAATAATACAGATTCATAAGATTTTGATTCGGGACCAAATGATAAGGACATCTGTCACAATTGGACATGCGCTGGGGAACCTTCATCGTCCTTTGAAGATAGAAGGTGATAGTATCACCTTTCCCATTCAAGATCCAAGTGAACTCACATTAATTGAAAAGTTACTTTCATCATTGAAGGAACATATAGAAGTTAGAAGCGATAATATGGTATTTGAGGCCAATATGGGCTCATGAATATGGACAACGAAATTTCTTTGGAAGATCTTAGTTTTTTGCAACTATCAGATTCTTTTTTTCCGACGGGTCTATACACTACGTCAAACGGACTTGAAGCATTATTTTATGAAGGAAAGCTGAAAAAACCAAAACATTTGCAAGATCTGATAAAAACTTTTCTTTTCCAACAAATAGGCCCTACTGATTGCACTGCACTAGGTAATGTATATGACTGCATCTACAGTTCAGATCTGGCAGAAATCCTGAGGACAGATCAAATGATATACTCTATGAAACTTATTGAAGAAGTGAGAGAAGCCTCTGTAAGATCAGGTATACAGCTTCTACGATGCGTAAATTCATTCGTACTAGGTAATACAATCTTAGATCACTACCAAGGATTGGTAAAGAACGGGAAAGCTTCAGGAGTTTATCCAGTATCATTTGCAGTAGCCTGTAATTCATTGAGTATCACCAAATATAAGGCAGGCTTAATGTTGTTATATGGCTTCACAATAACCGTAGTGGCAGCTGCTATTAGGTTGGGTATATTACAACACTTAGAAGGACAGAAGGTTATCCATAATTTGAAACCATCCATATTATCTTCTGTGCACAGTAATATACAAAAACCTCTCTCAAGTATGTGGCAATTTGCACCAATTATAGACATTACACAAATAAAACATGAACAAATGGATTCGAAAATGTTTATTACATGAAAAAGAGTGCCTTTTCTATGTCGCCTAGAAGAGTCCCAAGGATCGGGATAGGCGGGCCAGTCGGATGTGGCAAGACCATGTTGATCGAGCAGGTCGTTCCATTGCTATCACTTGACGGTTATAAGGTAGGAATCATTTCAAACGATGTTATCTCAAAAGAAGATGCTGAACGGATGAGGAAGAATCTTGCGACGGAAAAGGGTCTAATGTCAGAAGATCTTGTAATTGGAGTTGCGACAGGTGGATGTCCACACACTGCCATTCGAGAAGATCCTTCAATGAATATCTCCATAGTTGAGGAAATGGAATCAAAGCATGATTATCTTGATCTGATTTTTATTGAGAGTGGTGGCGATAACATTACTACGACATTCAGTCCTGCTTTAGCGGATTATTTTATATACATTATAGACGTATCTGCAGGAGATAAATATCCACGCAAGAGAGGCTTGGGCATCGAAACTTGTGATCTTCTTGTTATAAACAAAATTGATATAGCTCCGCATGTCGGTGCTAACCTTAAAGTTATGGAAAGAGATGCCAAGCGGATTAGAGGTGACAAACCATTTATTTTTGTAAACTCAAGGACTGGTAAAGGAACAAAGGAAGTCGCATCGTACATTATCAAGGACGTTCTCTTTGAATCTCCACCATGGACTTCAAATAAAAACTAGGCTGTAGTTCATTGAAAGAGCCTAGTATTAATACATCAGCAGACCTTCCACCAGAGTTTCTTGCATATAAATCTGACCTTGAAGTGTGTTCAATTGAATCAGGGAAAAAAGGTATCTTGCAATTAGAATTAGAAGAAGACGCTAGAATAAAAAAGACTGTGATCAAGGAACATTATGCAAAAGTTCCACTATTTATCCAGAGAGCCTTGTATTTAGAAGAGAGCATTCCATCTATGGCATACATTTACGTGATTTCTCCATCTGGTGGCATTTTACAGGGGGATAGATATAAAATTGTTATTAAACTTAGTAACAACGCTCACGCTCATATTACTACACAAGGTGCAACAAGGATATACAAAATGGAGAAGGATTATGCAACACAAATGATTGATATTGTTGTTGAGGAGGGATGTTATTGTGAATACATTCCCGATCAAATTATTCCTTATGCTAATTCAAGGTTCTATCAACTAACTAATTTGAAAGTTCATGAAAATGCTACAATGATTTATTCAGAAATTTTAGTTCCAGGAAGAGTTGCAAGTGGTGAAAAGTTCGAGTACGATATCTGCTATATTAAGACATTGGCAACCAATCATGCTGCCCAGTTGAGATTCATTGATGTCCTTAAACTGATGCCCAAAAAAGATAATTTCAAAGCCCGTGGCATCATGGAAAATTTTAGCATTTTGGGCAATGTATATATCCT
This sequence comes from Nitrososphaeraceae archaeon, assembly GCA_049591355.1. GTDB lineage: Archaea > Thermoproteota > Nitrososphaeria > Nitrososphaerales > Nitrososphaeraceae > TA-21. The sequence goes on along the minus strand of JBAWET010000404.1, from coordinate 3,422 downwards.
TGCTAAAGTGGATCACGCTAAATTTCTTAAAGAGGAGATCAATTCTATTGTAAAGAATATCAGAAAAATTCAAGGAGGGGCTTCAATTCTTCCAGACAGACACGGGGTAGCTGTAAGACTTTTAGGAAATACGACAGAGCATGTAAAAGATGTTGTTTATGAAATACTTAATGTTTCTCGCAGAACAATTCTAGGAGGCTCATTCAGTAAAATGAGAAAATCGTAATGATGTTCTTATATGGAGTTACGATGAATGTAGTTAAAGGATTCTAAAAAACCAAGTCTTGGGATGATGTTTGAGATTACCATTTTTCGTGGAAGCTCAAGAATGTAAAAAACACTAGACCATATTAAACTGTAGGAACATTTCAGCACTGTTACAAAAACAATTGAAATTATAGCGGGACCATCGTATCTATTAGTCGAGCGTTCGTTATTTGTCCATCCTTTTCGTTAATTAGAAGGTCAACCGTGTATTGGAGACCGTTAAGGTGGAATGTAACTTGAACATCCCAAGCTTCCCTTTTCTGTTCATTCGGGTAAGGTAGCAAAACTCTTATCTTAAAATTTTCGATACTACTACCATACATAACTTCTATCGCTTTCTTGGCAGAATTTTCAATTTCGTTCTCTGTATGGACGGGATTCATACAGCAAATACATTTACTAAATATTTAAGCATTATTATAATTCGCCTGTCGAACTAGAATAGGTTGTATAGTCTTGACAAGGATAATTTATTCGCAGGCTCTGTAGTAGCGATCTTACCGTCTACTTTAACTATGTAAGTTTCAGGATCAATCTCGATCTTTGGAGTCAACTTATTATAAACCATATCCTTCTTGGATATATTACGACAATTATTTACAGGCAGAAGCTTTTTCTTCAACCCTAATTTCTTTTTTAGGTCATTTTTTATAGCGAGCTTTGAAGTGAATGTTACCGAAGTAGAATACTTAGCTAATCCCATTGCCCCAAACATTGGCCGATAATACACTGGTTCTGGAGTAGGAATAGATGCATTTGGATCTCCCATGAGAGAATATGCAATAAAACCGCCCTTAATTATGAGTTTAGGTTTTATTCCAAAAAATTGTGGGGTCCACATAACAATGTCAGCTATCTTTTTGGGTTGAAGTGAGCCAACATACTCTGCAATTCCATGAGTTATTGCAGGATTAATGGTAAGTTTAGCCAAATACCTTTTGACACGTACATTGTCATTATCATTACTCTCTTCTTTCAGCCTTCCTGACATTTTTTTCATCTTGTCCGCTGTCTGCCAGGCCCTAGTTGTTACCTCTCCTACCCTTCCCATCGCTTGGCTATCGGAAGAATACATACTCAGAGCTCCTATGTCATGCAATACATCCTCGGCAGCGATTGTTTCAGCCCGTATTCTTGATTCAGCAAATGCGACATCTTCTGAAATGGCAGGGTTCAAATGATGACATACCATCATCATATCAAGATGCTCATCAAGCGTATTGATAGTAAATGGCCTTGTTGGGTTTGTGGATGAAGGCAATACGTTCTTCTCGCCAGCGATTTTCATTATATCTGGAGCATGTCCTCCACCTGCGCCTTCTGTATGATAAGTATGAATAGTTCTGCCCGCTATTGCTTCTATCGTATCGTCTACATAACCACATTCGTTTAGTGTATCAGTGTGAATAGCCACCTGAGTATCAGTTTTATCAGCAACTTTGAGAGCCGCATCGATCGTTGCAGGAGTAGAACCCCAATCTTCATGCAGTTTCAAGCCACATACTCCTGCTTCGATCTGCTCTATTAATGAAGATTGTAGGGAATCATTCCCCTTTCCTAACAATCCAAAATTCAAAGGAAGATCCTCCAAGGATTCTAACATTCGGTGAATATTCCATGGACCTGGTGTACAAGTAGTAGCTTTAGTACCTTCAGAAGGACCTGTTCCTCCACCTATCATTGTGGTGGTACCACTACAAATTGCTTCTATGGCCTGCTGAGGTGAAATAAAGTGTATGTGGGTATCAATCGTTCCTGGAGTACAAATAGTATGTTCTCCAGAAACAACGTCAGTATTTGAGGAGACTATCATGTTGTTGTATACTCCATCCATTACGTTTGGATTTCCAGCCTTACCGATTCCTGCTATTAACCCATCTTTGATGCCTATGTCGGCCTTAAGAATACCGATCAGGGGATCCATCACGATTGCGTTAGTTATAACAAGGTCCAACGAATGCGAACTAGATACGCCAGTTGCTTGGCCCATTCCATCCCTTATGCTCTTTCCTCCACCGAAAACAAGTTCATCGCCATAGGTTAACAGATCTTTCTCGATCTCTATTATGAGATCCGTATCAGCGAGCCTCGCCTTGTCGCCTTTTGTTGGTCCATATAACTCTACATATTGTCTTCTTGGAATTTTCAGAACCATTTATTACCTCATTCCCGAAAACCATTTTTCTTTAACTTTGCAAGTGAAATCTTTTTCTGCTTATCAGAAAGTTTAGCATTGACAAGGCCATTAAAACCAAAGACTATCTTTTTTCCACCGTATTCAGTTAATTCTACAATTCTTGAATCGCCGGGTTCAAATCGGACCGAAGTACCAGATGGAATGTTAAGATGAAATCCAAAAGCTCTTCTTCTCGTAAACATTAGAGCCTTGTTCACTTCAAAAAAATGCGTATGGGAGCCTATCTGGATAGGTCTGTCACCCGTGTTTGCTACCTTTATCTTTATTACTTTTCTACCTATATTGGCAATTACTGGTGCCTTAGACAAAAAATATTCTCCAGGAATCATTATTCACTTACTCCATAATTCAAATTATCGGGCTATGAACAGTTACGAGTTTAGTACCATCTTCAAAAGTAGCTTCAACCTGTACACTTTGCACTAGTTCTGGAACACCTGATAGTACTTCATCTCTCTGTAGGACATGTCTTCCAGAGTTCATGAGTTCAGAAACAGATCTTCCATCGCGGGCACCCTCAAGGATATGGTCAGCTATTAGTGCTACCGACTCAACATAATTGAGTTTTAAACCTCTGTCTCTCCTTTTGCGCGCTAGTTCCGCAGTCATGAAAATGTACAATTTATCCATTTCTCGTGGAGCAAGAAACATTTTAAATTCAAAATTTATTATAAATTGATGTATATATAATTAATCTTAATAAGTTCATTTTCATGATTTACTTAGAATCCCCTAAGTTTTGTTCTTTCATAGAAGATCATAATGTATAATCAAATTGCTGCTGAGGTTATATCGAGCTACTTCCTCGTAGTAAATCTTAGGTTCAGGTTAATAATCAATTCATCATTGATATTTTACGAATTAAAAGGTTCATATAAAACGCATATGGATTACATATGACAACATTGCAATGTACAACAATCCATCAGGAGTGTTTCATATGATATCAATTAGGAAT
>JBAWET010000403.1:0-6455 GCA_049591355.1 Nitrososphaeraceae archaeon | reverse complement strand
TTTGTCTGTTATTCCTGCGCTTAAGCTGTCCTGATCTTTATCCCTTGTGAGCTGCTTCAAATCTATTGTCACAGGCGTACCAATTTCAGTGGTATACCTGCTGTCATTGGCCTGAGGGGGATTATTTGTTACGTTTGTACCAAAACACGCAAGCGAAATTGCAGTAGAGTTAGGGTATTCCTTGCCATTTATGTCTGTTACAAATCCCTCAAAACTTATTCGAGTATTATTTGAATCAGAACACTGTGGCATTACAAATTCTATTTGAGGAGGATCACACCTGCTGTCATTGATGTCTAGACATCTAGACTTTTCTGTTACATTCAATTTAGAATCAGAAAGAGATATATCTACTGACCGTTGTTGCTCTTTTGGTATGCCAGAGATCAGTCCCGAAATAATTATTGCCTCCCCAGGATTAACCATTTCCTTTGAGCTTTTAAGAGAAAATCCCTGGCCAGGAATACAATTCATTACTACTTTAGAGAAGCCTCTTAATTCCGAATTGGAGCTATTTCTAACAGTAACGTTGACATTATATTCTTCATTTTCAGAACCTACACAACTTTTTGGCATACTAAATTGGGCGGTAGGACTTTGATTCCCTTCTGCGACAACAACATTCACGGGTTGTGGACCTGAAACGTTAAAGTAGTATCTTATTGCCGTTTCGCTCATATTACTGCCAGTTGTCTGTGCGTAAAAAGAAATCACCTGGCCAGGAATAGCCGTTTGTGGTCCAGTTAAATTAATACTTGATTGATTTTCAGATGTTGCGGTAGTATTTTCTGTCAAATTTATCTCTTCTCCGAATGACTCTCCGCCATCACTACTCTTGCTTACGAGTACGTCTTGGTTCCCAGATTTGTTCTGAGCAGAAGTAACAATGATGATATTGTCTCCGGAGGCGGCTATTTTAGGATGTGATACTAAGCTTTCATTGTTATTTAGCAAAATTTTATTATCGAACGTTCGTCCACTATCATTGCTACTTCTTGTAATTATAGCGTTATTTCCTGGCGTATTCTCTCCCCAGACAGTATGCAGTTTTCCACCAGAAGCAGAAATATCCGGGTTAACTGAACCAGCAGTATCATTACTTAGATTGGTAAGACTACCAAACGTACCATTATCACCTGTTGCTACCATAGAGAACACATCAAGATTTCCACCGGTTCCGTTCTTAAGATCAGACCATGCGAGATATACTGAATCTCCTGAAGCTGACAATTTCGGTGTCAGCGATGGAGAAGATGGGTCGCCTGTTATGTTAGTTGAATTGCTGAAAGTAGTACCAGTATCATTACTGTGATTGCAAAATACATCCGTGTTATCTTCTATTCCTTTTACATAACACAAGTATACTTTTCCACTCGATGTTGTCGCAATTTCAGGTGAATGCATTTCCATGCCCGGATCAGTCGTAATAATCCGAGGTGTGGAAAAAGACATTCCGCCGTTCTTACTTTCCGATATTACGACTTCAGAGTCAATAACCGTATGCTCCTCATTCTTGTTGGACGAAGCTATCTCGACAACCTTTGACTGGCCGGCAGGAGTAGTGAAGCTTTGAAGGGAAACTGGGCTTAGAGTATAACCTATAGAGTGGTCATTAGGGAGTAGGGCAGGGATATTTGTTTTTGTTGCCCCCCCGCTTGTTCCGCTGCTATTAGTCGCTGTTGTTGAAGAATCCATACTTTGAACATCATGCTCTACCCACACTATTTTGACGGAACCATCCACTATCTCTATATTAGGATCGGAAGAAATTGTGTTTGGACTCTTGCTTACATTTATTGGATTAGAAAAAGTGCGACCATTATTGTCGCTAGCTGTATAAAAGATGTCGTTGCCTGCTCGGAAAACGACTCCAACCTTGTCAGTTTTCAATACTCTGATTTTGGCGCCGAATGAATCCTGGGAACTATTGCTCAAGTTAATAGGCTTGTCGTATGTGTTACCACCGTCTAGACTTCTTTTGTAAAAGACTTGTAAGTTTTTGCCCACTGGTTCCTGCCAAATTGTGTGTACATTCTTTTCGAAGATTGCAACCTGATCATTGGATTTACTGGTAGATGGATTTTGTTGTTCTTGTCCCTGTCCATTCATATTACCTCCAGTTTCCTGAGTGCTTGTTGAAGATAGAGTTCCCCCTTGCGCAGAGCTCATATTAAAATTTTGACCTCCGGGAGGAATGAGACTTGGTCCTGCCTGACCGTTGATCTCCCTCACGCTCATTGATTTGAAATCTACATCGTTGGCGCTATCCCATCTGAATGTAGCTATCGGACCACCCCAACTAATGATTTGGTCAGATCTGCCTCCACAGTCGACGCCGTCTCTTCCCCAGCCGCCTGAATCAACATACTCGTAAATTTTTTCCCAATGCTGATCACTGTTTCTGTCCACCCAGTTTTCCATCTTTACGGCAATTCTGCCGTCAGGGAGAACCGTGTTATAAATTATAAATTTGAACCCTACCCACTTGCCTTTGATCGATTCTATAGCTTGCTTTGCAGGAGAATAATCGTAACTTACGTGCCATTGTTCCTTGGCAATTTGGGTTTTACCGCTAAAGTAGAGATCTCCTTTGTAGGCGACTCCCTCGCAACCCTCCATTGGTCCGCTGCCTGTGTGCCTTCCACCTCTGGCATACCAGGCAAAGTTATCCTCAGTACCAGAATTAAATTTTACATACCCCGTCATCTCTACGTTTTTCCAGTCATTTGCCCCTTGCATGTAGCCTTTTTTTTCTAATTCCAGCTCTTTTGTTGTAGTAATTGTACCAGGGTTATATCCTGTGGAAGGGAACACACCCATTCTAACCTGAGTTGATGTCATTTTCCACGAACCATCAAGATTCTTAGTTATCTCGTTCCCAGGATCAAATCGTTTATCTCCCTTTGGATTGACCATGTCCATAAACCATTGTTCTCCTGCAGCTTTAGTTGGATAGATTTGAAGTACTCCGAATTTGTCATATTGAGGAGTGGTGTTGGGCACTGCGGCTAGACTGGGAGATGTGAGCAGCTGTGGGACAGGTGCGAGTGTTGTACCTTGCTGCTTTACAAAGACATTTACTAAATCAGAAGAGTTATAACCAGCAGAGTCTACTGTGTTGAGTTCGAAAGGAAGGGTTGCGTTTCCCAGCGATGCTGGAACTATAAAACTGGCTAATTTGTCATGGGATTCAAATGGAAGAATAGGAGAAGACGTGTTTGCTGCAGGCAAAATCAATTTCCAATTATACCTCAGAATAGTGGAGTTTGGCAGGGTCGCAGAGCTCTTACTACCGTTTAGTAAAATAGTCGTACCCGATTGTGTATAAATATCTTTACCGGCATCAGCTCCTTTTGGATACAAGTATACACCAGCGATATTTTTCGCTCCGAATCCAATTGCTATGAATCCGATTCCAGAGTTAGAAGCAGAAGTGCTGATACTCAAGGGATTTGCATTTCGCAGATTCAAAGTCGATAAGCTGCTGCTTGTTAGATTCCATTGATTTACAAATGTCCCATTCAGTAAATATTCGAGGATTCGGTTGTTATCAGAATCAGCAACAAGTAATCGGTTTTGGAGCACTGAAAGACCAGTTGGACGTATCGGATGTAAGGGGGTTCCAGTTAAAGATGTATTAGTAAAAGTTAGATTCCACTTGTTAGCAAAAGTTCCGTTTGGAAAAAAAACTTGGATTCTGTTATTTCCACTGTCTGCTACGTAAATGAATTTTTGTAGAGGTTCTATGGCTATGGCACTTGGATTTCTAAATTCGCCATCTAGCTGGCCTGATTGCCCGAACTTTCTAATGAAAGTGCCATTTGGATAAAACTCCTGAATCTTATTATTTTCAGAGTCAGCTACATAAACAACTGATCTATTTAATTCAGGTATCATCTCGTCATAATTATTGGTAAAATTTGTCACGGGAGAAACACTCATTGCCGGTCCGATCTGTACTGCGGCAGCTGTAGAATTAGGGATGGAGGCTTGAGAGACAGCAATCCCGGTGATATTTAGGAACTGCTGATCTAATGTGCCCAGAGAACCCCATCCAGTTCTAAAAGTGCCATTGGTGTCAAAAACTTGGATCCTTCCAGTAGAGTCTGCCACAAATATACTGTCATTACTAGCAGCAATTGCCGTAGGTCTATAAAATTGGCCCTGGAAAGTACCTTTAGACCCCCATTTTAGAACAAAAGTTCCATTGATAAAGAATTTCTCTATCGAGTCGTTACCTGAATCAGCAACGTAAATGAAGGTCGTATTCGCTTCAGGAGTTTTAGTTGCAGGACCCGGAGTCAAAATAGTCAAAGAAGAAATCTTCCTAAATTGTCCATTTTCTACTTGTCGCACTCCCAAGGGATAGGGACTAAAGCAAGCTGAACTGTTTTGACTCTGAGAATCACACGTAATCGAGCCCCATGGATATGTGTAAGGCAGAGTATGATTGAGTATAGAGTTTTCATTTGTCGTATTTTCAATGACAAAGTTATTCACCGGCTGTGGAGTGATGGTCGGCTGTGGAGTGATAGCCCGCTCGCTTGGCTGGCGTGGTGGGAAACCGTATGCTGAATAAACTGAGCCACTCAGTATCATTAAAGTGATAAATAAGATTAGACATGCTCCGAATTGAAGGGAGCATTTGCCTTCTTTACTATGGCTCCTATGTGTGGACAATTTTGGCCGCACAATTGAGTAAATGAGCATACAGGTCACAGTAGTTCTTTTACAGAATACTCCCACAATTAGAACCATTTATAATTGATCGAGGATTTAAGGTATTCTCATCACAGGGCTAGGTTGGTTTAGGCTTACCACTCAGATTAGAGGCTTTAGGTTTATTTTGTTCAATATTATCAGTCTTCCTCTATCTCTTTTAGAGCTTGGGAAGCTTGTGAGCCCACTTCCTGTAGAGCTTGAGCTTTCTGGGAAGGTGTGAGTTTATTGCTGCCCAGATCCTTAAATGCACCTACAGCTTGTGCACCTACTTCTGCTAGAGATTGAGCTTTCTGAAGCGCTGCCGATGCGTCCTGTTTTAGTTCTTGCAAAGCATCTGCCGCCTGTGAGGCATCTTCTTGTAGAGATTGAGCTTTCTGGAGCGCTGCCGATGCGTCCTGTTTTAGTTCTTGCAAAGCATCTGCCGCCTGTGAGCCAACTGCTGCTACCGCTTGAGCCTTCTGGGGCGGAGCTATAGCGCTTTGTTTCTTGACTGTCTCTACATATTCTCTTAGAATCAGTTGGTATTCATATGAAAGTTGGACGGATGAACTCATTTGTATTCTCAACTCTTCGATCATTACTTTATTAATACTTGAAAGAAGGGTTATATCCGAGACCAAGTTTATGGGTTCGCCTTTTTTATATTTAGTTCTCAATGAGGACATCCCGGTCATAGCGTCGTCTCCCACAAACCGGCCTTCAATCAACAACCTCGCCGAAGCTTTACCCTGATCATCAACTATAGTTCCATATACAGCGGAAGCATCATGTTTTATAATCCGTCTTCTATCTATTGTTCCTATCCTGGTCACGCTGCTCGTTTGGCTTCTTAGTCCCAAACTCAATTGTCCTTTAACTGCACTAAGGTCTAGATCATCTAATTTGATACTCACTGTGTCATGCCCCCATACTTTCGATATTCACGAGTCAGTATTTCCTCAAAGGATTTTTTTAATAATCTCAAATTTTCATCGTCTCTCTCTGGAGCGTAATGCTTAATTGACCTATGACTATGTCCATACTCAATTTCTGATCGCGAGTCAGTCCTACCCCCATATCGATTGAGTTCTTCTCCCAATATTATTTCTAAACCTTCCTGGATAGACTGTAAATCTTCTTCCTTACTCCCTCTGTCATCAGATTCAAGACCAATCTGTTCGACATCAAGATCAAAGCTTCTCATCTTAAATTCAGTTGTTGGGTCAAACTTGTCATAAAACTGAGGCCTTCTTAATGCTGTGTCAACTTTACCCTCCATCTGTTTAGAAGATTCAGCAAGTTGGGGCCTGATCATACCTGCAGCTGCGGGCTGTTTTCCTTTGATTAATGAAAAGGCTTGCGGAGATATTAAACCAGACAGGACTTTTGGCATCTGTGTTGGGACTAACTCTTTCTGTTTCTGTAATGCACCCATAATGCCCCCGATTGATTCCAAACTACCTGGAAGAAGACTGGACAGTTGAGAAGGAAGAGTACTTACCAATGAGGGTAATGCTCCGAGGCCCGAAGGTAGAGATGAGAGAAGGGTAGAAGGTAAGGACTGGGCCATGGCTGCCAAACCAGAAGGAAGACCGAGGCCTGAAGGAAGACCGGGGATGAGACTGGACAGTTGAGAAGGGAGACCGGGGATGAGGCTGGACAGTTGAGAAGGAAGAGTACTTACCAATGAGGGTAATGCTCCGAGGCCCGAAGGTAGAGATGAGAGAAGGGTAGAAGGTAAGGACTGGGCCATG
>JBAWET010000402.1:0-1800 GCA_049591355.1 Nitrososphaeraceae archaeon | reverse complement strand
CATGTAAGATGCCATATGTGTGGAAGACCACTCGTATCATAGATCCGGATCTAGAAAACTACACCTTCTTTGTACGTTAATAACAACACTAGAATGTATTGTTTAAAGTAAATATACATCAGAAATGAAGAGTGCTGAGCCTCAAGACAAATACAATATTTATGTTTGGTTGCTTAGCATGCATGCCCACATGTAAATGCCCTTCTTCGAACATCACGATATACCTTAACTTTTAGAGTGACGGTATACCTTTTTTCCTTTAGTCGAACTGATCTTGTTATTGAGTTATATTCGTAGAGGAAATTCTAAAAATTGTCGGGGTCTCAAGATATTTTGATAGGACGTATAAATTACCATCAGGGCCTACATCCATGTCTGTAATTTTTCCCAAGCCATGAGCAAACATTACATTCTTTAGATCTAGGTTTTCTAATAGAACAATATTGTTGCTTCTGTTAGATGGCTCCAGTTTCGTTCTATTTTTATTCAAATTAAAATCATAAATTTCGCCAAAATTAAAAGATGCAACAAACAAGTCATTTTGGTATTTCTTTCCCAATTGTTCTGAATTAAGAAACTTGATGGAAGTAGGAGCTACTCTTTTCTTCCACACAAACTCAGGCGCACTGTATTTTCCCTTTCCACCAAAATCAACCAATCCCATAGGTTGCTCGAATATTACTTTGCTCGAGTTTGATAAATTCTGACGTACTCCCATTCCTTGAACCTTGTTCCATCCACCATTAGATCCAGGTTCTACAAGATTGATTTCATCACCAGACTGCGGTCCATTTTCTGTATCCCATAATTTTCCCGAGACTGGATCAAAGTCTAAACCGAAGCTATTTCTTATTCCATATGCAAAGTAAAGATTCAGGGGGTATTTTTCACCTAATATGCCGGGCTCAACTGGATTCCCATTCTGGGTAAATCTAAGTACTCCAGCTCTACCGTCTGGAAAAGCACCGTCGATATAGTTTTGGGCCATCGTCCTTGTAGTCATGTTTTGATCTCCATGCATATCCCCAACAGTAAGGTACAAATTATTGTCAGGACCGATTCTTAATCCGCCGCCTATATGAGAGTAATGATTTGCTGAAGGAGCAGTGAACAATAATCTTGGATTTACAAGTTTATCATTTATTAATTCGTATCTATAGAGTTTATTGTATGAAGGATTGGTAACTGAAGAATTGGTTACATCATGACGCGCTGATTCAGTGTAATATAGATATACATATGCTTTTTCGGCACTCTTAGATGTCGCGATTCCCAGGAGACCGCTTTCCCATTGATTGGTCACATTGACATCCAATAGCGGCATAGGCGATAGTGTATAATTTGAGATTCTTAACACTTTTCCATCATTTTTACTTAACACCAAGATATCATTATTCCCTAGGAATGCAAACTGAGTAACTGGGGTGAATTGATTTAGCTCCCTCAATCCAGGAGTAACGTTGCCCTGATAAACTATCTCCAATTTAAGATTGCGGTCAATAACAGCCGGTTTATCCACAGCATAAGACGTTGCACTCAATGTTATGTATGCAAAGAAGAACGATAAAATGAGCACGATGGCCGTCTGATATTTGGGAATCATTTATTTATTTGCGCTTTGAAAGTCGTGATCGATTATTTAATTTAACCTTACGGCGGAGCTATGAACTTGATTGTATTTTTAGCGTACCTATATCTAGCGTTGAAGAAAATCAACCGATCGATGACGATGAAAGGTAATCTTCTATTGGAATCTCGCAATTATATTTCAGCACGATAGTTAGTGTCATTATATGTTAA
>JBAWET010000401.1:0-7779 GCA_049591355.1 Nitrososphaeraceae archaeon | reverse complement strand
GTAGAAAAACATTATGAATACGAACTAAGATTGAATTTGATAATTGTACCTAGTCTGCAGTCTTCACTTCAGCAAGTGGAACATGACTGGGATTTCTATAATGTACGACTTGTGAAAGGCCTGATTTAGGATAGACGCCAAAAATCTGATCTGCCTTGGCTACAGTAGAATCTTTAAGAGTAACCATAATTATCTGGTTGCCTTTGGAACGCTCAAATAAAACCTTGGACAATTTTTCGGTGTTTTGAGCATCCAAATGTGCATCAACTTCATCCATCAAGTAAAATGGTGATGGTTTTAAGGCTTGTAATGCTAACAAAAATATTGTGGCAGCCATAGTTTTCTCGCCGCCAGACAAAGCAGTAGATTCGCGAGGAGGCTTTCCAGGAAACTGGACTAAATACATTAGGCCACCTGAAAACACGTCATCTTCATTTTCCATCTGGAGATATGCGCCTCCTCCACTAACCTGAGAAAAAGTTTTTCTAATATCTTGGTCCACTTTCTGGAACGCTTCCATAAAGACTGTTTTCTTTTCTCGAACAATTTCTTCAATGAAATACACTATTGAGTTCCGTTCGGACTCCAATTCATTCTTTCTACCTGACATTCCTCTATATCCTTCTGTAACTTGAACATAGCTTTCATCAGCTCGCAGATTCAAACTAGACCGCATTTCGTCACTTTCTTGGGTCAGTTCTCTGATAAGATTTTCAACATCAAAGGGCTCTGATTCAACTAATTCCTTATACCCCAACCAGATTAGATCATTATACGCCTGAGATTCTTGAGAAGAAAAGCTTGAAACGTCCTTTTTAAGAGCTACGGTTTCCTTTTCGATTCCATTAAATTCTCTCGAGAGCTGTCTTTCTTGTTCTGAAAGTACTTTAATTCGTTTCTCATATTCCTGAAGGACTGAATATGATCCTCCAGCCGTTTCTATTATTCTCTGTTCTTCTTCTCTCAGGCCTATTAGCTCTGCTTCCAAATATTCTGACCTGCTGCTACCAGTTTCCACTTGATGTATCTTTTCTTCATTTTCTACCTTTAACATTTCTAGTTCACTCTCCAACTCCAATTTCCTTTCCCGTTGAATCTTGAACTCATTTTCAGCCAAAGAATAGGAAGTTGCCATCTCTCTAGTCTCGATCTCTGACATTTCTATTAATTTGAAGAGCTCTTTTTTTTCAGAATTCAGCTGGGAAAACTCCGAGGTTGCATTATCCAACAAGCCTTTGCTTATCTCAGTAGAATAGCGATTAACTGCATTCTCTATGACATTCACACGTCTCTTGAGCCCTTGGAGCTGGTATTGAACATTGCTAGCTTCTCTAGTCGTCGATAGTAATTCTTCATCCATATCTACAATTGTTTTTTCTAACATGCTTATCGATTCATTCAGGTGGCTCGTGTTAATACTTGATTCAGTAACTATATCGTCAAGTCTTTTCAGACTAATCTGTCTTGTCTCTAATTGATTGTTTATTTCTCTAAGATCTTTCTGCTTTGCTTTCATAACTTCCTCCAATAGTTTCGACGATTCTGTCAGAGAATTGATATGATTGCTCAGAATGATGTCCAAAGTAAGATCGGAAATTTTAGAACCGAAATCCAGTAACATTGAACGAGCCCGTGGTTCGAATAGTTCTCCATCTACAGTGACTGTGCGATAGCCTTCTTGCGATAAATCATACGCCTTAGACGCGGTTCTAACAAGAATGATGTTACCGAACAAGTATGTCGGCAGGTTCTTAATGGATGATGATTGAACAAAATCAGCTAGGTTTCCTATTATATTATGATCATTTTCCGCAAGGCGTATTTTTTCTGCATTTTTAACTAATTCCAACGGGATTATTCTTAGACGAGGAATATTCCTTTCCTTTAGATACGACGCGAGTTCGATCATGTCTTTAATTGAGTAAACAACACAGGCCTTCATCCAGTCAGAAGCGGCGGCAAATACAGCTTTTTGATACACGGGATCCCATCCTAATAGGTCTTTTACCAGTCCTACAATTCTGAATTCCATTTGATGGTTAAATAGTTCAACTAGTGCAAAATCTTCATTCATAATACTATTTGCCAACGCAATTCGAGTTTGATAGGAAGTTGAAAATTCCTGAGCCTTGTTCAGTATTTCAGAACATGCCCGTAGATCCTCTTCAATTTTTCTTGCATCTCTTTTTGATTGAACAAGAATGTTAGACGCTTGTCTTTGTTGTTCTAATGCAGAATGCGCTTCATTAATGAGTTTTTCATAAATCTCCTTCTTGGATTTTAAATCTGATCTTAATCCGTCTACTCTTGATTGGTTACTATTTATCTTCTTTTCTAATGTGTCTGATCTCTCTTCCAGTCTCGCTATAATGATCTTTAAATTACTGTCTATGGATAACAACTTGTCCCTGCGATAAATCATTGCAGCTTTGTTTTTTTCATTCTTAGTGACGATGTCTGACAATCCTTTAAGGGCTGAATTGATCTGGTCAAATCTAGCCTTAAGCTCCGTTAGAGCCTCTCTTTTCCTTCTTACTATTGTTCCTTTCTCATTAATTACTGCCTCGGTGATTCCAAAGTCAGAATCCAAGTTTTTTTGTTCTACTTTAATTGCTGGAAGTCTTTGTCCAATTATTTCTAATCGTCTATCGGATTCTTTCACAATTGCCTTAGTACGCTCCAGCTCGTATACGATACTTGTTATCTTCGTGTCAAGCTGAGCTTTGGTTTTGTTGGATACATCAACCTCCTGCATAAAATTAGTCTTTTCAGCATCTATAGTATCGATCTCTTTCTGAAGCTCATTAATTTTTGTAGATAGTTCGTTTAGCCTTGAAGCATTCTTTTCTAACATTTGAGTGCGGATTTGGAGCTCTTTTCGTAGGTGATCAATCTTGTTGGAATAGAGAATAGCTTTAAATCTTTTCAATTGGGATTCCAAGAAATTATACCTTAATTGATCATTTCTCTCGCCCTCAAGTTCGTTTATCCTTTTTCTAATCTCCCCCATTCTTGCCATTGCTACTTCTAGCCTGCGATCAGATTCAGAAAGTTGGTTCAAGGCCTCTGTTCTTTTTTCGTCAAAATAAGACAACCCAATAATGTCTTCTATAATCCTCCTCCGTTCCTCTACATTTAGTTCAGATATCCTTGTGATCATTCCTTGCTGTACGATATTTAGCTTATTTGGGGCCGCTACCACAATTTCCAAAAGCTCTAAGATAGTCATTTTCGAAACTTTCTTTCCATTCAGATAATACTGACTGTCACCAGACTGTCCTTCCATTTCCCTGCTCATGGAGACAGTATCGGTGTCTACCGGTATGCCCCTATCTGAATTATCAAATGAGATACTAACACGGATTAGCCGATGAGAAGAACTTTGAGCATCATAAAAGAGTGACTGAAATTTGTCGACACGTAAGGCTTTGGGACTATTTTCTCCCAACACAAACATTATTGCATCTAGAATGTTACTTTTCCCTGATCCATTGGGACCAGTAACAGCAACTAGTCCATTATCGAAATGTAATACAGTATTCTTGAAGCCAAATGACTTAAAACCGTATATTTCAAGTTTTTTAATGTAGACCAATGAGAGTTGGTATGAAATTATTAGCCTGTAAATATATGTTGAGGGATAACTAAATGTTGATAAACTGGTCTATGGGAGAAACGTGCCATCTGTTTGAAGTCGAGTAACCAGATTATTATCTATTACAATCTGGAAAAGCGCCAAAATATTGGATACTTCTGGGGCCATTGCTATTATATCACTCTGTGGAATTAACGGCTCTGTCAAAGATATATTGTTATGTAGCGGTCTGTGTCACATTATTGGCAGGAATTCTACTCTTAACCTTGTTTAGCCTCGACACCAGAATTAACTGGATGTCCATATTTTTTCTTGTATCGGGATTTTTTCAGATATTTTGGGTTGTTCCAATAGTAAAAAGATGGGGAAATTACTGGTATTACGCAGGTATAGCGGGATCTCTAATTTCGATTGCCGTCTATGTAGAATACCCGATCTATCTGCTGGGTATCTTGACTGAAGTACTTTAAACAACATTCATCGTAACCTGCGGCGTTATTCTCTGGAAAAAAGGAGTATTCTCTGGAAAAATAGGAGTATAGGGGATAAGAATATCAAAGGAGATGTAGCGCCTACCTCTCATTTAGTATTGCCTTTCTCAAAGGCAAAAGTTATTCAAATTCTAGTTAGGTAAGCCTGGAACGTCGGGAACAATTTGCATATTTTAAACAACAGGCTAATCCAAGAACCAAAATGCAAGGTTCTTAGACCCAATAAAGGGAATATTTTAAATATGTGTCCTGGTTTTGTCATTCACCATGTACAATTCAAAAAAGTATAAACTCAATTTCAATATGGCTTTCTACAATTACAAAACAGGCTTGTACGAAAATAAGAATGATACATATCGGACACAAACGGAAGCTTCCAAAAATAAATGGAAGTGTGAAAAATGTTCTGAAAAATTCCAAAGTTATAGAATGCTATGTGAACATAAATCTCAATATCACTCCTATTAACGTGCTAAGCCATTAATTAAACATCAATTTTTTACTGCGAGACTCTTTTTCAACCTCGCCTGAAGTACTATATCCCCAATTCGATTACGTATTTCTGTAATCTGTTTGATCAATCGCTCATCATTTTTTGATTTTTTAGAACTCCTGCTTAGACAGAGAATCAATTTTGTGATATCGTTTGATGCATCTTGCTTCCATCAATTGACAGAATTTCAGTCATTCAAATTTAATCCATATTTTTTGGCTTTAACTATTCCCTGATGTCATTCAATTGGCTCGCACCTATCAATCGGAAGATTACAATATTGCAAACCAAATGGGCACTAAGAGGTGAATTCAGTTCGGAGTCCTAGGAATTAATTCCATATCGACAAATTGCTGGAAGGCAGGATCAAACCATTTTTCCATTTCAATAGTGCTTTTCCATATTTGCATAATTTCTCCTTGTTCAAATGCACTCTTCATCCAACGCAACCATCCGGTCCACTCATTGTCGCTTAACACATTTCGTTTCCGCATATGAAAAACATGTGCGATCGTAAACAAAATGTCATAAGCATACGCAACTTCGGGCGAATTTGCATTAGCTTTGCTTATCACATTTATCAGTTGGGGGCGCTCAATTACTATCTGGTGCAATGCGTGCATTCTTTCAGCCAAGTCGTTCAGCACCTTAGTTTCAATATCTACTGACAGGCTTTGTGTTTGCTTTCTAGAGAAGTATAGAATCACAAACAATGTGCCAATAATTCCAATCGCTTCTCCCATGCCGAAAATCTCGGCTAAACCATTTTTGCTCATTGTTTGGATGCTGTAAATACGTTCTCATAAGTATTTTTACTGGCCTGAATGCTTAAAGCTGACAGTGTTCCTCCCTTACAGTAAATGAGCAAAAATCATGGTCATAGCAGTCTTGAGCACATTCGTTCTGTTTCCTATTCCTGGAGTACTTTATGAATAAATGAGGTCGCGATTGATCCTTCGCATTCCCATCGCGGACGCAACACGCTTGACGCTGCCGCCTCGCACGTCACCCACCGCGAAAACTCCCGGCAAAGTGGTTTCGAGGAGATACGGCTGGCGAGCAAGGGCCAGCGAGCAGCGCTCAGATTTTCTGGCGACGGATCGGAACCCGTCTCTATGAAACCTTTAGCGTCGAGCGTGACGCAACCATCGAGCCAACTGGTGTTCGGAGCGGCGCCGGTCATGACGACTACATGACCGACCTTGTGCTCCTCCCTATGCTCTATCTGAGTGTTTCGCCATCGAACGGATTCAAGGTGATCGCCTCCTTCTAGCGCTACGATCTCCTTGTGTGGCCTGAGTACTATCTTAGGAGTTTCTTCGATCCGGCGAATCAGGCAGCGTGACATGTTCTCGACCAAACCCTCAGACCTAACAAGCATCTGCACGATCTTCGCTGCCTCCGCCAGAAACACGGCAACTTGACCGGCTGCATTTCCTCCGCCAACCACAATCACTTCTCCGCCACACAACTGTGCTTCCACAAAGGTCGCACTGTAATACACACCCGCACCCTCAAAACGCGACAACTTTTTTTTCTTCATCTTATGGAAACAACTTCCTGAATCGAAGACCTATCGAACCGTGGGACGGCCCCAAAATGGATTCAGGAACCCTAGTGCAATAGATGGTTTAGGAACGCCCTAAAAATAGAAATGGATGTTCTATTTTGTCTACTTGTACTCATCGTACAGGTAATACCCATTTACTTTTTGATCTCCCGGGCTAAAGGAGAACAGATGGAAACAGATACATGAGATTGTGTATTATACCATAACAGTCCAATGAGTTCTGCCATCCGTTATACCGGACCATCCGGCCCCGACCCCGACGCCATTTGTCCTGTGTGTAATAAACTATTGATAATAACCTACCCCAATAGGAGTAGGGAAGCGGGCGTCGCATTTCAGTGTCCATATTGTTACGAATGGTTACGTGTCAAATTATCAAGTAACAAGCCCTCAAATCTCAGTGAAGATGAAGCCAAGAGATGGCAAGCAGTGGAAATAATTCGTCTTGACAAGGCAGTGTTGCAAAAGAATACGGACACAGAAATATTCAAATGGGAAACATAATAGCATCGATTAGAAAATTTATTTTATGTCCCTGAGGGCCATTTTCATTGGCGATCAATTTGTTAACTGGTTGTGGGATGAGCTATACAAATACCCCACCTAGATCGCCAGGATGTTTTCAAGACGAATCATGACTAAAGACTTCGCAATACTCTGCAGTTCTAACCACAGTAATCGGTTAAGATAATTTTTTAATATAATAGAATTTCTCAAAAATGAGGACGGTAGCGATCCTTATCTCACGCTTTTGGACTCTTCTTTACCCTTCGTCACCTTGGGATGAGACCATCACCGAAGATTTGTTCTACGTCATTCAGATTTTGGGCATCGTTGATGCATTCTAGGGAATTCAAGTTCTCGTTGTCATGACTATGGTCTTTGTTTTCATTTTCTATCTCGCACTCATTCTTGGCCTTTATCTTTTGAGTTTTATGCGTGTCATTGCAGTTGTTGTCATCATTGTTCTTGCATTTCTTCCCTCCATCGTCATGATGATCCCCGCCTGCGAACACTGGTGATACAAGACTAAATCCTGTTGTACCCATTGCTACTGTCGCAATTGAAAATGACAGAATTACTAACATTCCAATTTTTTCTGTGTACATACTTTATTTTCAGCGTTTGATACTAAACAAAGTATAAGTAAAGTGTGAAAGACGCCTTGCTAAGAAACGAAGAGAGTTTTCGCTACTTCCCTATGTCTGAAATATCATACAGAATATTATCCAAACTTATCGCATCTAATTTGATCTCCTAAAAAATATTGAAAACTGTTGATAGAAAAGTAGGCGTTAACCTCTATGCTGTTCGGACCTGAATACCTATTTTCCAACCCTTGGACAATGTGGTCCTCCATGCTTGTTTGAACTAGCCACCAAAGAGAATAGACAGCCAGTCCATCCCTAATTAAGTAATTGAAATATTAGAACCACTATGTGCTTAATCTAACTATTATCATGTGGAATTTGGGTTATCATTACTGCCTATCTCTCCCTCTTCCCTTCTATAAATTCCATAAATCGGTCCTTAGCGTCTGAGTAAGACATCTGTACCGGCGGATGTTTGAAGCAATAGGCAGAGATGCTCTCTAGTGGTCCGCTGGTGCCCCTGTCAATGGCTAATTTAG
>JBAWET010000400.1:0-2882 GCA_049591355.1 Nitrososphaeraceae archaeon | reverse complement strand
ATGATATTGTGTATACGTGTCTCTATATAGACATTCGTAACTGTTGTTATATAACGGAATACATATCTTGTAAGAGTGAACAATTCAAAAAAATACAGACTCAATTTCAATATGCTCTATTATAATTATAGGACTGGATTCATCGAAAACAATAATGAAGCATATCTAACACATGCAGAAGCACTCAGGAATAAATGGAAGTGCGATAAATGTTCTGAAAAATTCCAAAATTACAGATTGGTGCACGAACATAAGACCCAATTTCATTCCTATTAGATGTGGCGTTTAGAGGCCGGAGAAGGTCACAGTCGTTCTTTATACAGCCAGAATCCTGAAAGTTTATTTTCCTAAGCCGATCAAATAGGAGCGTGCCAAAGTTCAAAAATGAGGATAGACAATGTCAAGAAATGTTCTAACAAAGACTTTCAAATGTGATCGCTGTGAGTATGTTTGGCGTCCGACGTTGTGGTTATTACCAAAAACATGTCCTAAATGTAAAAGTCCTTACTGGGATACTCCCAGGAAGAATTAGAAATGAACCGAGTGATTTGCTATTATCTTTACGATAATAAGTCCGGAACTGAAACTGTCCGCAGGGGAGTAAAATGGATTCTCGAGACTGCCAAGCCACGTGGAGGCCTTATCGCAGTTCAAGAACGAGGAAATTTACAGGATTATGGAAGAGAAGAAGGATTGTCATTAGTTTCATTGTTAGACAAAGCACCGCACAGAGCTACCGTAGGCGGAATACATTTTGAACTTGTTCTACCTTCACAAATCCCTTTTCAAGCCAACGGTAAGCGAATGTTGGCACTCTATCCACAAAAGGAGTATCTAGACAAATTATACAAAATCAAGGGAATCTCTGAAATGTTCGTAATATCGTTTCTTAAGGAGGATATCAAAAGTTGGATTGCTTCTAGTTATGCCGTCGAATTCGGAGAACCATTAAAGAATTCTTAAGCAAGAAAGTGAAAGGAGCGGGTTAAATGGGTTGTTTTTGATTTGTTTTGAGGTTTCTGTAAATACACGACAATAGATATTATAGAGGCCATAAGCTTAATGAGAGAATTAGTTTATCAAGCTCTCCTGCTTTGCCTTTCTAAACCAACCCATTGCGTCTAGAGGACTCATTAGAGTCTTTTATCCAATAAGATTAATGGCAGAATTGATTGTTATCATTCTGCCTCTGCACAGATGAACAGACTATCAAAGTTTGTCATTAGTTCGCAGGTTTCTAGGTGATGTTTTGCGTCTATGCAAGTCCTGCAGTAACGCCCTATCGGTTAGTTGTTATTTGAATCTAAAACAACATTCTGATCTTTTATCCTTCCTTCCAGATCAACAATCATTTCTACCAGTGATTGTATCTTTTTGTCTCTTTCTTTTATTTCGGTATTAATTGCTTCTTCTGTATGCTGTAAGGCTTTTGAGTATGTTATTTTGAATGACGGTGTTAAGCTACCCATTTTAGTTTACCAGTATCCCAGACGATAAATTGAATTCGCTCCAAATTATCTCTATTATCATAGTGTATCTGATCCATTTCTATTGACCAGCGATAGGAGGAAATAACGATTTTTTCACCTTCGATTCTGCACTCGATCAGATACAACAAATCTTTTAGCGTCATCTTTGGATATCTCTCCATAAGGCGTAGAATTTGTTTCGCTAGATCTATCTTATTTTGCATTGAATTGTTAAACGTCGTAGAATGCACTTGGTGTATTCTTTTCTCTGTGGCTTCAATTTCGTCTAAAAGTCCTTTTTGTACATTTTCAAATGTATGATCCCAGGTAACTTTCTGCATATTTTAAGAAAATCTATTTGCAAGATATAATGAATAGACTACTGTGAGGACAGGGAGTCCCTAGTCATTCTTGGTCTTTTTCTCAATTATAGAGTCAATCTTTTCATCTAGATGGAGTATCTCATTTAGAATTTTTTCGTGATGTTTTTGAAACACTTCGATTGACTCTAACATTTTCTCATGACTCTCCGATAAAACTTGGAGACGTCTTTGAACCTCATCTTGTTTCTCCGAAGTCTTCTTTTGAGCATGGTAGATCCACCAACTTATTACTAGACCGACGATTACTCCGATTACAATACTGAGATATGTGCTCGATGCATTTGTCATATCGACACAATCCTGGTATACTTCAGGCATACATCCCCATATTGCAAGAATTTGAATTAACATTGTTGATGTATGGTAGCAGGCAAATATAAATGATTCACATTCTTCACAGAAATACTCCTTGTTCGAAAACCTATTAACTATTATTCTATTGTTAAGATACGAAATTACATATTCAAATTTTGGCTATAGTCCTGGCAACAATATTGGGAGTTAGTGTAGTTGCCATAAATTTGCAATAAGCCCTTGCATTTGTTTGTGTTAAGTGACAATTGATCTGAGAATTTCGGAAACTTACAGCACAGTTTGAAAATGCCGTTATCGGTGCTGTTCAACCGACAAAGCCGGACAAGATAGCCCAATTCAGACAACTAACTGTTCAATTCAAGACGTTTGTTATTGATGCAATATTATTCCAACCGCCCGAGTGGGTAGACAATTTTCGTCACGAATTTGATTCTTGTTTAGGATATCAGGGATCTAACTTCATCTATTCGAACGAACTCGCATCTCTTCCATGAGTTTTGGAGTTGTTGCATCTTTTGATAACGTTTTAAAATATTCAATGAATCGCTGCGCCATGTAAGCATCGTCATACTTTGAGATTGCAATCGTGAACTGTTCTGGGTTAATAAAATTTACAGTGTCATAAACTACCTGAATCCCATCCACGACCATGAAACTTTGAGGTAAATCAGCAAGCCTTTTTAAATCAAATCTGGGAGATTTTATAATCTTTTTA
>JBAWET010000399.1:0-24728 GCA_049591355.1 Nitrososphaeraceae archaeon | reverse complement strand
TTTTCGTATCTGTCTTTCGGTAAAGGCCTTTCTAATTGTGTTAGGAGTTCGATTATGCCATGACATTTATCGCTTTGGCATGTCTTAATTTCACTTTCTCTTCATTCAAATAATATTGAGACATACGAGGTGTTGTATATATGAGCTGGACTAATAAGTTTCTATAACTGTACTAAAGAACACTAATTAAATTGAGTTAATTCATTTATTCAAAAACAGAATTTTTCCATTTCCGTCAAAGTCTTTAATTTCAATATCACAGATTAGCGATGAGCGATGGTAATAATCGTTGAAATGGACAACAATGTGGCACAAAGAGCACAACTGGAGGAAGATGTAGGTCCTTCATTCCATTTTACCAACTGACAAAAACTTCATCTAGTTACGATCAAGCCACTTATCTCTTAAAATACCTGTACTAAGGAAAAGTAGATAGAGAATTAGAAATGGGGACAGAAAGAAAGGAAATTGGAGAGGGGAGCATTGGTAGTGAAGTCGACCACTTTATCTACCGAGTACCAAAAAAGAACCATGATGCAATGGTGCAGATTAATAAACAATTTGCCGAAATGATCACGAAATATGGAGCGACCCACTTAGTTTTCCAGTTGAATAGTACTAAGACGCCTATGGATGGTATAGCCGATATAGCCAAAACTATTGCTGCTGATGATGAAGAAGAAGTTTGGCTGGAGCTAATATTGTATCGGGATCGTAAACATAAAGACGAAATAGGAACAAAGATGCGAAATGACGAAAGCATGGGCCCACTTTACCAACAATCCTTGAATCTTGTCACTCCAGGAACGGGCTTCATCCTGGGCGAGTTCACCCGCCTCATAATATAGACAAAAGGAGATCGAATCGAAAAACTGTCTCGGTCAACGATGTCTTTCTGTTTGGTTTCAGTTTTAGGATTTATGATTATATTAAATGCAACTAACATTTCACAAAATTCTATCGCAATGCCTGGCCAAGAAAGCTATCAGTTCATGAGATCATGGGGTGGTCAAGGAAGTAATGATGGACAGTTCCTTCTGCCCCATAGTCTAGCCATCGATACATCTGGAAATATCTATGTAACTGATACAGGAAATAATCGTGTTGAAAAGTTTAGTCCTAATGGTACATTTATCTCTAAATGGGGTTCTAGAGGAACGGGGGATGGACAATTTGTTCAGCTACACGATATCAATGTCAGTCCGGATGGCAAATTTGTTTACACCGTTGAATTGAGCAACCATCGTGTTCAGAAGTTTACTTCAAATGGTATTTTTGTAACAAAGTGGGGATATGAAAACACTGGCGGAGAAGGAGCTTCAAGACAACCTCACCAGTTGGCTGTCGACTCACTTGGCAACGTCTACTTAACTGATAGAGCTAATTCTGAAATCCTAGTGTTCGATGGAAATGGCAAATTCTTAACAAGGTGGGGTTCGAAAGGAACTGAAGCAGGGGAGTTTATAAAACCTCATGGAATTGTCTTCAATTCTAAAGATCAGATGTACATTACTGATATGGGAAATTCACGAGTGCAAGAATTTTACAAAAACGGTACCTTCATTAGAATGTGGGGATCCTTAGGACAAGAAGAACAGGGAAAATTTTCAGATAGTATACCGGGAATCGCCGTTGACAGATTAAATAACATATATGTCATAGATAGACTCCAATCTGTCATTCAGAAATTTGACGGTAACGGTACATTCATAAAAATGTGGGGATCCAAAGGTTCTACTAATGGAACAATGCAGAAACCAGAAGACTTGGCAATCAACTCAATGATAGGGGATGTGTATGTTACAGATACAAAAAATTCACGGATTCAAGAATTCAGTGAAGTTCGGTAGATAGAAGTAGGTGATCAAGTTCGGCAGCATTTACTTGACGAAAGAATATTTGATTAGCATCCATTGACCCAAAACTAAAACATCCGCGTTTCATAACTGTCGATTCTTACAATCGTATGCTCATGGTGAATGACAATTTGAAGCCTGGCCGTTTGTGAATTAAATTTGACACGATTTTGAGACCCAAAAATATTACTCTAACGTCAAAGATAAATTATATATCGCTGGTCGAATTGGTGACAAAATTTACCCTATTTGGGGGCCCGATTTAAATTCTAAAGCCTACCTCAAACTCTAATAGTAAGTTGATATCGTGTATAAATGTATTAGCAGATGTATTACACAAAAAAATCAAAGGAAGTGCAACTTCGCCCTCTAATATTATCCGTTATCTTCTTGTTTGTATTGATTATTTCCACTTTTACAATAGTGATTAATACGCCACTTATTTATGGTCAAACAAATCAAACTGACAATATAGACTTACTGAATATACAAGATATATCAGCAAAGAAAGTTCATGTAGGAGATATTGATATAGCATACAAGATTTTTGGTAGGGGCAACCCTATTTTACTAATTAGTGGTAGTGGCAACGTTATGGATGTTTGGCCGACACATTTCTTAAAGGAACTAGCATTAAATCATACAGTAATTATATTTGATAACCGAGGGGTTGGAAATACAACGGCAGGTACAAGACCATTTTCTATCGATCAATTTGCAAACGATACTGTTGGATTGTTAGACGCTTTGGATATACAAAGAACAGATGTTCTTGGATTTTCTATGGCTTCCTTCATTGCTCAGAAGATCACGCTTACGCATCCGGAAAGAGTTAGCAGGCTTGTATTATATGGCGCATCCTGTGGTGGACATGAGGGTATACCACAGACACAAGAAGTTACTATGACCATATCTGATCTTGCTAATAATCGTTCTCAGAATGCAGATGCATCTTTATCTGTCACATTTCCGCCAGAATGGATAAGAAAAAATCCCAACTATCTTGAAACCATTCCAAAAACCCCAGAAATAATTCTTTCTACTACTGTGGTGAAACAGTTCAATGCTGTAGAGGACTGGTTATCAAGAAACTGGACTGGAGTTTGCGATCAGCTTCAACATATATCCATACCTACCTTGATCATTACTGGAGCTGAAGATGTTGCTGTACCCGCAGCTAACTCATTGATTCTTGTACAAAAGATTCCAGGTGCATGGCTTGTACAAATAAAAGCAGCTGGACATGGGTTGATGTTTCAGTACCCTGAAAAATTTAGTGAAATAGTAAAAACCTTTCTTTCGACGACATCTAATTAGCTAATGTGGTGTTAGTCGAAGAGCATCAATTTCAGGTTACTTTAATAACAATGACAAAGCTTTATCTGTAATATGCACGAGTTGATGCAAATGCCAGCCAATAGAATTAAGCGTAACATTGTACGGAGGATAAAAGACGAAGATGTCTATGACCTGTTGAGAAAAATACCTTCAGGGAAGGTTTCCACTTACGGTGATCTTGCGAAAGCACTTGGAAATCCTTCAGCTTCAAGGGTAATAGGATCTATACTTGCCAAAAATCCAAATCCAATAAAAGTGCCATGTCATAGGGTAGTAATGTCAGATGGCAAAGTTGGAGGATACGCCTATGGCACTGCTAGAAAGAAAGATTTACTGGAGAAGGAAGGAGTGTTCATTACCAATGGAATAATTAAAGATTTTAAAAATGTAAGAGTCCATCCTTGGGATAATGAGACCGAGACCAAAAATCCTTGAGTATTAGTGAAATAATACAAGAAAAGATTTCAGGTACTGACTGGCAATCAGCTACTAAAAAAATGAATGAGAAAGGATATGCATTGGTCACACAATTCTTACCAGTTCAATATTGCGAGGAACTTATTTGCAAATATGATAGCTCCGCTCTCTACCGCAAGACCATTACCATGGACAGGTACCGTTTCGGATTAGGCGAATATAAATATTTCAATTACCCTTTACCGGATCCAATTCAGATCCTGAGAAACACCATTTACCCGAAACTTGCACCTGTTGCCAATGCATGGATGAACATGTTAGATATGAAGAGACGATTTCCGGATAAGTTCGATGAACTTCAAAGGCTATGCCAAGAAAATAATCAAACTAAGCCGACAGTCCTAATTCTAAAGTATGGTAAGGGTGGATATAATACATTGCACCAGGATTTATACGGAGAAATATTTTTTCCTTTTCAATTAGTTTTCTTCCTTAATGAGCCTGATGATGACTATACTGGAGGAGAATTTGTATTAACGCAACAAATTCCGAGAGCACAATCAAAAGCTATTGTCTTAAGACCGCACAAGGGAGATATGCTGATTATCACTACGAACTTTAGACCTATAAAAGGGAGTAAAGGATATTATCGCGCTCAAATGAGGCACGGTATAAGCGAAGTACATGATGGAGAGAGGCATGTCCTTGGAATTATTTTTCATGATGCCCTAACCTGATTGCATAATAAAACATAATCAGCTACCTGGCATCGTATTATGGATTGCTTTTATTATAATTTATTCTTCGTATCAGAAAATTGGGCCTTAAAGTATTCTATTGTTTCATCGTCGATTATACAAAATTCTATAACCTCAATAGAAGTGGTTTCATTTTCGAGAAACCTTTTTGATTCTTCTACTAGGATTTTTGCGCATTTGTCCTTCGGAAATCCAAATATTCCTGAACTAATCGCTGGCACTGAAACAGAACTGAAATTTTGTTCAGACGCTAGTAATAACACATTTCTTATTGCATTTGTTAATTTATGATCTTCATTTCCCTCGCCTATTCGGGGACCAACTGCATGTATAACTGCTTTACATGATAACTTTCCTGCAGTTGTTATTACAGCAGAACCAACTGGAACAAACCCTATATTATTACTTTCTTCCTGTATTGTTGGCCCACCCTTTCTCACAATCGCAGCAGCAACTCCTCCACCATGTTTCAGATAAGAATTGGCCGCGTTTACTATCGCATCGGTATTTCTTTCGGTTATGTCTCCTCTCATGAGCTTAATGATTTTGGTATTGTCATGCTTTAGTTTTATCTCATCAATACAATAATAGCGATTCAACCACAGTCCTTTTCACTGAAAACTATATTTTATATTTTTCAATCCACTAAAAATTTTGTACGACTTCATTGCGGATGATTAGGAATGGATGGACGACTAGTTATAGTCAATAGTAGATGATTTATAATATCGACTTCGAAATTCAACAAAAAAGAAAAAAAGTTAACTTTGTTGTTGTTGATGCTGCTGGTTGTGTCTCTCCAACTCTTGCTGTGAATTAAAGGATTGTCCACATTGACTACAGTTGAAACTTCCTTGAGACATGTTTTGTTTTAGACAACAAACTATATCACCGTTTCAATATACTCCAAGGGTTTCAAATTGTATTCATAGTTAACATCAAAGAATTTATGAACTCTATTTTTTCTTGATTTGCGATTTCAAGAATCATGCTTTCGCAAAATCCCAAGTAGAGAAAAACTTTGGACTAATTTCAAGCAGGATCTCTGTTCCATTTTGCGCAAACTCCATTAGCATTTTTGCTAGTGGATGTTCGAGTGTACCAAGGTACTTTATATTGATCTTTTCTGCCATTGATACCACTTTCTGATGATCCTCTATTATTCGTGCTATTGCTTTTCCTTTAACTCCTTTATACGGAAACTTTTCGTCGTCTATTGAAAAGTAGACATTCGATTTGC
Source organism: Nitrososphaeraceae archaeon (assembly GCA_049591355.1). Classification (GTDB taxonomy): domain Archaea; phylum Thermoproteota; class Nitrososphaeria; order Nitrososphaerales; family Nitrososphaeraceae; genus TA-21. The sequence goes on along the minus strand of JBAWET010000399.1, from coordinate 19,119 downwards.
TGCGAATGTTCCGAACTTTATTTGACATTTTCGAGGTCATGATGTGCAGCTTTCCTGAATCTTTTTCATAGTCGAACCATACAGGTTGTATGTTTGGATCTCCATTCTCATCGATGGTGGCTAGCTGTAAATTCAATTTACTTTGGAGGAAATTGATGACCTCCTGTTCATTCATTGCAGGAATAGTTGCATGTGAAGTACTCATGCCCTTAATTATCATAGTTTAGTACACTTTGCATTATACATGATACAACTATATATTCCTAAGGAGTTTTTTCAGCTGCACTTGCAATCTTTTTCAGTGCCCCTTCCGTTGTCTTAAATATACCATCTTTCGCGAATCCTTTTCCGATAATTGGAATTCTAGACGGATCCATCTTCCATGAAACATCGATCTTTGTTTCATTGTTATCATTATTTGGTACACTGATCGAGTATTGAATAGTATAAGCTTGAGAAATGATTTCCTACCATTGAGATGTTTTCAGCCTTGCATATGTTTCTGTCTCAAATAGATTTCAACCACCTTGCTCAATTTATCAATTTCACCTACACCTTTGTCTCGACGAATGGTCTTTATTCTCGGAAACCTTAAGGCATATCCACTATGATGCCTTTCACTTCTTTGAATACTATCAAAAGACACTTCCAAAACAATTTTTGGCTCAACCCATACTCTGTATCCATCATTTTTTGAAGCAATAGATTTTAATTCGATGGTCAATTCATCAATTTCGCTATCGCTGAGACCAGAATATGCTTTACCAATTGTTAACAGTTTATCGTCGTTTGTATCCAAAACTGCAAATGTGTAATCGGACAGCTTTCCAGCCTTTTACCATTACCATATTCTGCCATGACAACTACAACATCCAATGTGTCGAGTTCCTTTTTGAGCTTGATCCAATTTTTTCCTCTTTTACCTATTTGATATTCTGAGTTTGGGTCTTTGAGAACAAGTCCTTCATAACCTAATTCCTTACTTTCATTGAACATCTCATCAATTGATTTCTCGGAGCAAACCAATTTCCATTTTGCCAGCATGAACGGTAGCGGAATTTTCATTTCATCAAGAATTTGTTTCCGTTGTATTAGTGGCATATCTATTAGTGAGCCTTCATGATAGAGAGTATCGAAAATAGTATAAATTACAGGAACAGAATCTTTACTGTCGGGAGAAAAATGCTTTGTGTGTAATCGTCTCTGGAGATATTGGAATGGCAACACCTTCTTGTCTTTAGAGGCTAGTATTTCACCATCAAATATTATGCTGTTCGATCCTACATTGTCCGGAGTCCTTTGAGCCAATTCGGGAAAGAACAAGGTGATATCATTGAGGTTTCTGGAAAAGATCCTCACTTCATTTCCGTTAATATGTACTTGTGCCCTAATTCCATCATACTTATATTCTCCTATTAGATCCCTTTCAAAATAATTTGCTATCTCCCTTGGGCTGTGCATTACATCAGCCAGCATATAACTGACAGGAGTCAAAGGTTTCATTTTTGCTGTGTCCAACAAGTTTTTTCTGGCCAAGAGCGAGATCTGTGAAATGTTTCCAGTCGCAAGCAGAGCATTTCGTATTGTATCCAAGCTTACTCCACATGCTTTAGCGATAGCTGCTAACAAGAGTCCTTCTGAGACCCCGACACGCAGCTCGTTGGTTAGGATCTTACTTAGAAACTTTCCTTCTAAGGGATCGCATTTCATAAATAAACCAGTTAGAGTTTTTTTTCTTGCCGCTTGGGATTGCTGTCCACTCATGTCAGCTATCTTTGTCAGTGAGTCATAAATGCTGGGTAGGGTAAGGGGGGAATAAGCCACCAACGGGCTGATAAACTTTTGAGATAATGCGTATTCTACAATAGACCCCAAATCTCCGTGCTGAAGATAAATCTTGTTTACGTTGTTCAATTCAAGGTCCGTGATGGTTGGTAGCACGCTCATTATTGTTCTGTGAGCCACATTAACTGACAGTGTTGAATCCGGTGGAAAGATCTTCCCAGATAATAGCAGTATGGCGATCGGTAATGATAAGTCAGTTAATTCGGATAGGTAAACACCTAGTATGTCGATTTTTTCATTCTTACTTTTTGTAAGGGAAAGTTTTTCGCAACAGCGGGCAAAGGCATTAAATTCATCGACCATCAATATAATGTGGGATTGCAACGATATTTCAGTGTTAAAGAGCTAATAGAGTCTAGGCGCCTCTTGATTCTCATGTGTTTTCTTTATGTAAGATGAACCAAACGATTTACAGTACAGTACGTGGATTTTACTAAAGAGGCGTAGTACTGTCTTCATTAACAATTGCTTTAGCGCTGCTCATCGAGCGATGTACCATGAACATGAATAAGAGAATGGCTAATACCACAAGCCATCCAGACATACCTAGTAGGCCTGCTAGGTAGAGATATGGTATTTCATTCGTATGAGGGAAAACCTGTATGAAAAAATGTCCCAGAGCCCTAAGGCAAAGTGAAATAATGACCAAAGAAAGCGGTATTTTACTAAAGTGCGAGAAGCGTACTGTTCTACCAATTATCGGCGGCAACATCATGGGCAAATACAATGCGATTGTAATGCCTATGAAACCAATGGCAGTTATATGTATCCACATATCGTATAAGGAAAATAAATCGGCAAAAAATAGGGAAATGATTGATAGGGTAATTCCTAATAAAAGAAACATGAAAGATAATTTAACATGAACAAGAGTGTACCGATATCTAGCCTTTTTTTCGCCCATACTGAGCTCTAAAATCTGCTTATTATCGAATCCTACAAAGATATTTAGGGCAAATGAGAAAGTAATGACTCCCATCAAAAATGTGGAATAAAATAACGTCTCAATTATCTGGCTATCATTATAAAAAAGAAGCGTAAGACCAAACCCTGCGGACGCCGCTAATAGCGCCACGGAGCTAGCTGCCATCCTGTTTCTGGGCCTAACAAAACCCACAAAAGCTGGTAACGTTTTGTATTCGATACCAAAGATCATGACTATCGGAAACATAAACCATAATTGAATAGTACTTGACTTGTATTCATGATTTATTATTTGAGAAATAGTAAGTATAGCCAGGAGTATTATGGAGAGAGCAATGTAATAGTCTGCCATTCCCAATAACCTTGGTCGAGTTCTCAATACCGCAATAATGAGTCCTCCAAAAATAGTAACAGCACCTACCTTGCAAAATATCCAGGCACCAATGAAACTGCTAGTGAGCCACTGTGATGTGTTTGTGATTGATGTTGATGTCATTATGGGAATAATGACAGCGCCCACCATAAGCACGTACGAAATATATGCTAATTTTGAAGACGGTAAAGGAATATTTCTAAATCGAGGTACTATCATGTATCCTATGCCCATTATAAGCATCGTTATGAAACCATCAAATTGTACTGACCTGTGCAACCTAATAATGTCAATTAGCGCAGGCGGTAAGGCTACACCATACAGTGTCATCATCCATAAAGCACCCAAAACAGAACCAAACAATAACATGATAACCGATGTTATTACAAATGGTTTGCTAGGCTTTTGTACGTGATGTAAAGCCAACTCAGTTATCGATTTGAAAGTTCTAGCTATTATATAGCTAGCTATGCTATGTTATGCAATAGCAGTCTTTAAGATTCTGGAAATTGTTTTTTTATCACATAGTTATCGTACCAACATGGTGTCCAGATAGTCCTTTCAATTACTATGAATCTTGTGTGTTGGATTAATTAGTTTTGATCAATTAATTGATCAGCTACTGTTACAAAATGGCCCAAATTTTGCATTAACTCACGCCATGAGTTTTCACCCATTTGTTGCTTTACTTTGACCTGAACTTCATTCCAGAGAGGAAGAGCTTTGGCTACAGCGCTACGTCCTTTTTGAGTAGCTGTCACAATTCTCGTTCGGTGGTCTTTTCCAGATGAGATCTTGATAAAACCCTGTCTCTCTAAAACAGATAGATTCCGGGTCAGAGTCGTCCTATCCAGCCCTTGCTTCTTAGCAAGATCTGAAATTCTTATTGAATCATTGTTGGAGATGAAATCTAGTACTCCAAGTTGCGTGGACAGAAGCCCACTTGACTTGAATGCATTATCATAAAGTAGTGTTATTGCTCTAGCTGCCTTCCTCAATTCACCACAAGTACAGGACCCTCCAGACATTCCTTGTTCCAGTATTGCATTAGTATTTCGTTCCTTCATTCTTAACTAGGTTGATATACACGCATTACTAATAAAAGGTTTACTCTGATACCTTAAAATAATGGACTTAGATTAAATACGTGTAGATACACTTATAAGAGTGTATATACACTCATTGTCATTATGTTTGAAGTAGAAGAACACAATCATGCAATTACAGTCAACCGTAATGCCTGGTTCACACTTGCGATCCTTAGTAGCACACTCTTGGTAGTATTCTTCTCAGAAACTATGCTTCTTCCGGCCATCCCAGAGATCATGCGGGACTTTAGCATATCTTATGGCACGGCAGCGTGGATATTTAGCGCGTACCTGATTGTTGCCGCTGTAATGACCCCTATAGCTGGCAAAATGTCTGATCTTTATGGCAAAAAGAAGGTATTGCTCATATTATTAACGATGTATGTAGCTGGAATAGTTGCCGGAGGGTTCGCGGACAACATATCATTCCTTTTAGCCAGCAGGATAATTCAAGGCGTGGGCCTTGCTGCAATCCCGGCAGCATTCAGCCTGCTCAGAGATACGTTTCCGCCGGCCAAGTTAGCAATCGCCGTTGGAGTATTTGGGTCTGCGTACTCTGCTGGCTCGGTAGTCGGCCTCCTAGCAGGTGCGACCATCATCCAGAGCCTTGGATGGCATTCTACTTTCTTCGCCATAGTACCATTTGCGTCCGTAGTGACATTTATGATAGCCAAATTCGTAAAAGAAAACAAAGGACAATTAACGGATCCTATCAGAACTCAAATAGCCGGCAAAAAGCGAGTGTTACCCTCCATAGATATCAAGGGAGCGCTGGCACTTTCGGTAACCATAATTGCATTTCTTTTGGCGCTGACACTTGTACAGAGTGGTGTAAATGCTAGAAATCTGCCGCAGATTGAAATTGCATTTGCAGTCTCAGTAGTTTCATTGGCTATCTTTGTAATCGTAGAAAGAAGAATCAAATCTCCTTTGGTTGATTTGAGATTGCTAAGAGACAAGACTCTTCTACCTTCTTACATCATATTGATGGCTACTGGAATTATGATGTTTATGACGTATCCGGCTATAGTGCAACTAGTCAGGAGTCCGTTGCCATTGGGATTTGGAGGAGATCCAGTTGACGCCGCAAATGTCCAGCTGCCATTTATGATAATGTTCTTGGTATTTGCGACTATCACGCCGCTTATCATAAATAGAATAGGAAAACTAAATCCAATTATCATTGGTGCAATAATCAGCTTGATAGGGTCGCTCGGATTGCTGATGTTTCACTCAACAGAAGTTACAGTATCTACTAACTTGGCCATTATCGCATCTGGCCTTTCGATGACAATTACTGCCACATGGAATATTGTAGTGTCGTCATCGCCAAAATCATTCATTGGGATATCAGTAGGTGTAGGTGCTCTATTGTTGTTCCTAGGAATGGCTATTGGCCCGGCGCTGACAGGTGTGTACTTGGGGAGTCACGAGACAATCGATGGAGTTCCAGGGTCCTACCCATCTCTGGGAACTTACAATCTAGTGTTCCTTACATTAGGATTAATGTCAGCCGTCTCGCTCGGATTTGTCTTGATTCTCAAGAAGCGGGCAGCGAAAAAGGAAATAGAGGTGTAATGACAACTATCCAAACCCCATCACTGATCCATTTTTGGCTACGGGCCGGAAGCTCTGACGGTCGGATTGAATGAAATCTCGCTATCGAGCACTATGGGATAATCGATACGATACGATACGATACGATACGATACGATACGACAATCATCTCCCTATACATTCATTCTGTATGGTATAAAAACTCCGTGTAAGGAATCATGGAACTATTTAATATTTATTAATCACCTAGGAAAAATAAGGCTGGTTTACAATGAACAAGAAAATCTTCTCTCGAGAATTTAGCCTGTGTTTCTCATCAATACTAGTCCTTGTATTAGTTATTGTCCTAGTGTCATTACTGCAATTTTATCTGCATGAACAGAATAAAATTATTGGTGCGTATGCCAGTCCTTCGAATACCACTCTTTATTTTGATTGCGGGAATTCTCCTGATAAGTTAACCATTGAGGCATTGCCAGTAACTCCACAAGCTCAATATACTATGTGGTTATTTGAAACGAGTATCAAGCTTGGAAATTCTACGACTGCCATGACTAGTGGTGAATCAAACACGCTTGGAAATGGCGAAGGTCTCTTTAATGCCGTGTTTACAGTTCCTTCAAAGGATAAGAATATGTATCTGGCTGCACTTTATAGTGGTAACAACACTAGCACACCACCTATAACTGAGGGTGCTGCTAGATGCTACAGCGGAACGAGCACATCAGCAGATACCCAAGCTCTAGAGCAGCAATGCCGAGCATTTGTTGGTAAAAATAGGGAAATAAATGACATGAGATTAACAGAAAATATTTGTAAACCTATGACTCAGAAGAACGTTGGATAGTTGAGAAGACTATAGCACTCCCATAACCCCAGGAAACGCCTTTTCCACAGATTCCTAGCAGAGGCAAGGTAACCATTCACAAGAGTATCTTTTGAATATAACTTACAGCTCAAAGAAAAAGAAAAAACAAAAATAAGAACTGGCACAATGTTACGGTTAAGTGATGTCCGAGGAAAGATATATTGCGATTGTTACTGGAGGAAATCGTGGAATAGGATATGAAATATGTAAGGAATTAGCTCGTGTTGGCTGTAAAGTTGTACTCACATGTCGAAATGAGGTAGAAGGTCGACGTGCATTATCCAAATTAGATTCCGAAGATAAAATTGTATTCCATAAACTTGATGTTACTGATACTAAAGAGATTCAATTGCTTTGTGATTGGATTGTCGCTACTTACGGAAGACTCGATATCCTGATAAACAATGCCGGAGTTTATCTGGACGAAGGGGTAAGCGTTTTTGATGTAGACGAAAAGATTATGCGAGGTACATTAGAAGTTAACTTCTATGGTGCTTTTCATATGTGTAGAGCTTTCGTTCCATTAATGCGGAAAAATGGATATGGTAGGATAGTAAATGTCTCATCTGGATATGGAGCAATGAGCGAGATGGGAGGAAAAGTAGCCGCATATAGAATCTCCAAGGCAGCACTTAATGCTCTTACTTTGATTATGGCACAAGAACTAAGGGATAGTAACATTAAAGTAAATGCGGTATGTCCGAGTTGGGTTAGCACTGAAATGGGCGGAAACATGGCCCCCGTAACTCCCGAAGATGCTGCCAAAGATATTGTGCATTTTGCCATACTCGGTGAAAGTGGGCAGACTGGAGGCTTTTTCAGATATAAAAAACCCATTCCTTGGTAACAGGATAGTATTGGGTACTCATATAATAATGCTAATCCAACAGTCGAGAATAGAACTGTAATTAGTTAGAATCTCGAGCTGATACTCATAATAATAATCTTCAGCTTTTATCTATCTCAGAATCCCTATGTTCTCCTTTATTTATGAATAAGGCTAGAAATGTGAAGGGAACGGATACGATGAGACTGATTATGATCACTGTTTCAAGGGTATTGTCATCTAAATGTATACCCCAGAAAGGAAGGATTGGAATTGGGAATAAGAAAACAAGCCATAGCCCGACAAGTATGACAATTGTTTTCCATCGGTTCCTCAGCATGTCACGTAACATATATCCAGCACTAATTACCTGACGTCACCTAAATAGTTTAGTGCGATTGAGATTTACTGGCATGCTCATTGCAGTACGACTCATTCGCTTATGGGCAGGATGTCTTCAATCTAAGTACTTCTTTGTATTCAACTTGACTGTTATCCAAGCATGTCAAAAATAGTCAGATTGGACTTTCTAGCTGTATTTGGTTTCCAATCTACGGGAATGGTATATCAATTGGAAGTTTAAAACGGTTCTTTACATCCGACTTGATTTTGTCCCTAATTGATTTAACGTCTAGTCTAGTCTTATGTTTTTGTTCCTTATTGACAGTTTCATCTTTATTTTTTGAATTATCATTATTCTTTTTCACAGATTTTTGATCGTCCTTACAACTACCATTCCCATCATTAGAACATGAAGAATCACTTGCTTGTGAAGAAGAAGATGAGGAAGATTGAGATTCGTCCTTGGCAGTAGAATGTTTGTCCTCCGATTTTAACGTATTTGAATGGCTGGTATTCGAAATCGAATCTATTTCTTTGAATGGATCTGAATTAGATGATTGTGATTCGCTCACATTTGTGTCATGGTTGTCTAGCTTTTGAATTACATTATTGGTTGTCAGATTCGTATCTGAAGCTGCTGTCTCGGTAATATTATTTTGAGTACTTGCACCATTTACAGAATGAGTTAATGCAGAACTTGCTATACTAAACACTAACAGGCCAAGTACTAAAAATGCAAATTTACCTGAAATGCGCATGCTCCTACTACCGCTACTCGCAACTTGTACCAGTCTAAAGCATATTTGCGTTCATCAACGTACAACCATACAATAGTCAAAGTACTATCGAGAAGAAATTACTTATGGTACCTTAGTAGTGTTATTACTTCTATGACTGGTATGCATCTGGGATGAGAAGACTGAGATAGCCGGCATACTTGCAATGGAAAAAGTGTTTTTGAGGGTATTTTGATGACATTATAGTCAAGACATAAGTTAGGAAAGGGAGACGCAAATTTCGCGATTTCCATCGACCTTTAGTATAAAAATATTCAACTTGTTACGGGTCTAGAAGGAATTAGTTTAAAAATCCTAAATTCTTGGAATCAGGGAATAATGTCAATATCTCTCTCATAAGACTTAACAACTAGATGCCTCATATACTTCATGTATCTTCAGCAAGCGGCTAATTCAAATGAAACGAAGACATTGTTGACGCTTCCCAATATTCAATACATAGTTCAGGGCCTAGATGTCTTTTTACAAAACAACTTGGACGGGGATAATAGGATTAAAGCAATTGAATTACGTGATGGATTACTGTCGTATATTACAGGCATTTTCAGTGACTATAGATAGTAGTTTTAAATTCCACTATCTTGTTTTTTCTTAATTTCTATTGAGACTTTGTCACCGACTTTCAAACCCATGTCTTCATACTCTCTCATACTTAACTTGAATGTGAGAGAATCGGCAGGCCCACCACCGCCCATCATTCCTGCAATATTTCCCATCGCTTTGGGCAAATTTTTCATCAAATCTTCCGGAGAACTGAATGCCATCGCTTTAGGTCCAAAAGGATTCTGCTGCCGTGCTTCTCCTGCCTTGGAATCATTGGGGTCAATAAATCCTACGTAAACGTAAGGACTCCCGTCCTGGACAGCTTCAATCTTGGAAAGAATAAATTGTTTTTTCATCTACAAGTAAGAAGTAACATGGCTCTTTTATATTTTTAAAATAGCATAAATTTCTGAGGGCTTTTCAACCTTTAATTTCAGAAGCAAGCACCTATATGGACCAGACATGGTATCGGCCTTGTATGATTGTCTAATTTAGTCGCCCTTAGATTTATTAGAAGATCAAGGCCAATATAGTGTACTCATATAACAATGCGTTACTATATCAAATGTAAGCTAAATCCTGATGGTAGAAAAAAGTTAGTTGATTCAATCAAATCGGGAAACCTTGCAAAAGGGAAAATATTTTATGAAGGAATGCAGGCTGCCTTAAGGGAAGCAGCTATAGATGAAAAAGATGTTGTCCATTTTGTTGAAGTTTGTTACTGTCTGGAAGGTGGCCTATATCCAATGGCAATGGAATTGCCTACATTAGAGGAATATTTTGATTCTATAATTGAAGTAAGAGATGCGCGCTTAAGAGGAGAATGCACTATGGAATGTGAAGCATGTGATTGTACCCGCGCAATAAAGCTTCCAGGAAAATCATTGGTTGATAAACTAGATATTCAAAAGGAGGAGGTACCAGGTTTATCAAATAACAATTCATTCGTTGACATGGGCCGAATCAGTCTTAATAGAAGAAGACAAAGAGAAGGTATCGAAGCACTCAAGAATGTAATCAATGAATGCAATTCAGAAAGTATTAAACCAGTCATGGCTGGAGCTGCAATATCTGGTCTGTTTGTGATATTCCAAAATAATGAATTTTTTAGGGTAAAGAATATCCCAGATACAAGAGAAGCTCGTCAATTAATTAGCAAGCTTGGCTTGGGCCTTAATGATACAGTTGAAATGGTAAAGACTCAAGCGAGAAGTTCATTGGCCGGAAGTGACAGGCGCTCAAATATTGTTTAGTCAGCATTAGACGCAGTAAACCAAAATTGTCATGAATGAAGTAAACTATCAAATATTTCTATCAAGAGTGTCCATCATGAGCGGTTCGTTTCAAGTTGGATATTATTTGAATTAGTAAATGAATTTAACCAAGTTCTGATTGATATGAGCAAATGACAATTAGTGACAAAACCGTTTCCCAAGATAAACTAAATGATTTTATGCTAAAAGTGGCTAGTGATTTCGGAGCGGCATGGAGTACCGTGCTGATCAATATTGGAGACAAACTTGGTCTGTATAAGGAAATGTCTAAATCTGGACCGATCACCTCGCAAGAACTCGCAAACCGAACCGCAACTGTAGAACGATATATAAGAGAATGGCTGGCCAATCAGGCTGCGGGAGGATACGTCATTTACGACTCGAACACAAAGAAGTACACTTTACCTCCGGAACACGCACTTGTTCTTTCTGATGAGACCAGTACCTCATATCTAATGGGCGGTTTTCAGACAGCAATATCATTCTTTAAAGATGAACCCAAAATTACCTCAGCATTCAAAAGTGGAGCGGGAGTAGATTGGGGTGACCACGATGCCAATCTCTATGAAGGAACTGAACGCCTCTTTCGTCCTAATTATACTGCTAACCTTGTTAGTTCGTGGATTCCTGCTTTGGATGGAGGAAAAATAGAACAGAAATTAAAGAGTGGAGCAAAAATCGCTGATGTGGGATGTGGACATGGTATATCTACCATATTGATGGCTAAAGCTTATCCGAACTCTACGTTTGTAGGGTTTGACAATCACAAGCCATCGATTGAAATAGCAAACAAAAAAGCTATTCAAGAGGGACTAGATAAAGATAAGATTCGATTTGAAGTTGCAACATCGACTCAATTCCCAGGAGATAATTATGACTTGATTGCTTTTTTTGATTGCCTTCATGATATGGGCGACCCTGTTGGAGCAGCCTCTCATGTTTTCCGCTCTTTAAAACCTGATGGAACGTGGATGATAGTAGAACCATTTGCAAATGATAGACTAGAAGATAATCTTAATCCAGTGAGTCGGGCATTTTATGCGGGGTCTACTCTTATTTGTGTACCTGCCTCCTTGGCACATAACGGCCCTGCACTTGGTTCTCAGGCAGGTGAGGCAAAATTGGCTGAAGTAGTGATGTCTGCTGGTTTCAAGCACTTTAGATTAGCTACCAATACACCATTCAATCTGGTATTAGAAGCCAAAAGATACCATGAGTAGCTAGTAGTATAATTCAATCTAATCATGAGAATCTTTTTGAACAATAGTAACAGGTTGTAGCCTAGATACTCCATCACACTTCACACAAACCACATTTGGGTTATTGATTCCTAATAACGGTAGCTTACGTACTGCTTTCTTCCTCAATAGCCAATAATATGTGATAAGAAGATGAAAGGGTGAAGTAACATTATAGGTGATGGAGCCAAACTAGCGGTGAAACACTCATAATAGTTAATCAAAGGTCGGGACCACTGCACATGGAGACAAGGGTTTTGTGGTAGCGACGTGTCAATCAGATGAACTATTAATTGGGGGTGGATTCTTTGGAAACCCAGGTATCCAAGCCTCTCAATCAATTCGCTCCGGCGATTCATGGTCAGTCACTTATCAGTACCCTGAGAAAGTTCAAGGGGACGCCGCCCAAGCATATGCAGTATGTATCTCATCAAGATGAGATCATCCTGTGCGTTTGTATTTCAATTGAGGTGACAACGCACAAAGCTAGGGCCATTCAGTCATACGCTTTCTTTAAGGTGCTAATGTCGAGCTTGTGCATTTGAAGCATTGCCTTCATGACTCTTTGCGATTTCTCAGAGTCCTTGTCCTTCAGCATCTTTATCAAAATGGTGGGAACGATTTGCCACGAGACTCCGTATTTATCCTTGAGCCAACCACATTGCTGCGCCTTTTCATCGCCACCTTCGGAAAGTTTTTCCCAATAATAATCCACTTCTTCTTGCGTCTCGCAATACACCTGGAAAGAAATGGCTTCGTTGAATTTGAATATCGGACCGCCATTGAGGGCTAAAAATTTTTGCCCTTCGATTTCAAATTCTACTGTCATTACTGTTCCCTCCTCCCTTCCATGAATCTCGTAGCCTTCTTTTCCATAGCGGGTAACGTCTCCAATCTTTGAGTCTTTAAAAATAGAGGTATAAAACTTTGCTGCCTCCTCACCTTGATCATCGAACCACAAACATGGACTGATCTTTTGCATATGGTCTTATTAAAGAAATAACTATTTAAACAATCATCAAGATTTGAGCGAGCCTTTCGATAAAAGTGCTCTACCAACTATAAATGTAAAATGTGATATGCATTCAAAGTTACTATATCAGGATATCCAAATTGGATTTCGTCATCATTAATTAGTCTAATAATCTTTCAGATACTCTATCTAACTTTTCTTTTATCAAATTATGGATATATTTGTGCAAATCTTCAGAATTGATGTTCCCATTTCCATAGTGCAATTTAAATTTGAAATTATTTGGTTTTTTCTTGCTGTCATCAACCTTTAAAGACATCACGGATTCTATGGTATTAGATTGAATTTTTTTGTTTTTTATGTTGTCACTATCCCCTTTATTGTTATCTATGCTGCTATCAGCCTTGGTGTTGGCCGTTGCGATTGATAGGGATTTGTACTTATCACCATCAATAGAATAGTCATAATTGATTGTTTCATTTGCAATTTTATCGATGACATGTTGAGAGTTATTCGCGCCCACATTTGAATACTGAGGCAGTATTGCAGAATGCCCATTACCCTGGAATCCTGTTGTAAAATTAGAGCTGGCAGTATCAGATGTAGTAGGAATATTAGTGCTGCTTGGATTAGTTGAGCCCGTAACATTAATACTGTAATACTTGCTTGTCATATTGCTAACTCCAGAGTTACCATAACAGGAAATCTTGGAGGTTAATTCATTTGTTCCTTCCGATACGAGGTGATAATTTCGGGTATATGTAAATGTCCAGTTTGAATAGTCGTTTGGTCCTAGTGGTCCCGTCCCAGTTACATTTTGCATTGGTTTAGCGTCATTCCAATCCGTATACACCTGACAATTCGTTTCTGGTCCATCGGAAGAAGTTCCATGGATAGTAAGCTCGCCCATTGGAACTGTCTGATTCGGTTTTGGAGAAGTTATTTTTACACCTATCTCCTGTGACATGCCAGGGTTATTGTTGCTATTGGCAGTCAATTGGCCGGCTACAAGATGAGGTCCAACAAATGCTACAACAACTACAGATGTTAAAAGCATGATTAGAACAAATAGTGGATTTGGGAATGGAATTCCTGACTTTAGATTGCTCACAAAAAAAGATTTGATACTTGCCTTATAACAAGTTCTTAAGCAAAATATAAACGATGAATCTATAATCCGGCTCTAGACGGCGAGTCCTCAAGGCTATTATAATTTCAGAGGAAAATGGTTTACTGATGAAAATCCAAACGTCTAAACTAGGAATTGTATCGCTGTCACTAACAATATCAATAGCTCTTCTGCTTACAACAATACCCAATACGGCAAGCGCATCTAAGAATTTAGATTTTAGGTTGAGCCAAAGCTTAAAGCAACATAGTGTATGTGCTGAAGATTCGGTTTGTAGTAACTCGGGGCTAAACGTTGCCGAAATGGTTAAAGGTCTCAAACAGAAAATATATACCAAAGTAAATCAACAGTTAAGGCAGCATAATTTGTGTGTCGATTCAGACTGTCTTAATGAAGGATATAATCAATTATCCATAGGCAACTTGAAAGGAAAGTCTTCTGGAAAGTTCAATCAGAAAATTGAGCAGAGTAATGAATGTGTAAACTCGCAGTGTGTTAACGAAGGAGGCAACGAGATTACTGTAAATGGTAATGGCAATGGTAAAGTTGATTCACAACAAACAATAGTTCAGAGCAATCAATGTGCAGATGGGGCAACATGTATTAACTCTGCTGGGAACGTATACGTAATAGGCAATCTAAAGAAAACTGGATGAGGCAAGGGAAAAGAATTAAGAAATGGAATATGAATATGAGACAGCAAAATGAGGAAATACATCGGGCCTAGATTGCATTTTTACACGATTTTTCTCCACCATATTTTGATGGTATTATGATGGTTACGATAAAGTTTCCATTCATGTCAAATTTATCAATTCTGTGGTTTCCAATATTCGCGACAACCTGCAATTTGTCTTCATCTATTGCTATACTTCTAGTATGATTGAACTGACCATTGCCACTGTCAGCTGGTCCCCATTTTTGTGACTTTGCTTAAAGTATGTAAGTTAACTGGGCCATTTTTAAAATAACAGAACAAAATAAAGAATAATAACTGGGAAAACTGAATAATTCCATTGTCCGAAGGATTTATTGATAATTTTTCTTGTCATTCAAAAGAATATTCTTTCTAAAGACCAACCTATCCTGATTTGCTTTTCGAATTTCTATCTACAATAACACCTCAAAAAAATCTTGCTTGGGATTGTGCAACAGGCAATGGACAGGCTGCGATAGGGTTATCCAAATATTTTAAGAATGTAATCGCAAGTGATGCAAGTAAAAATCAGATTCAACATGGTTTTCAAAGAAAAAACATAAATTACAAAATATTTCCAGCTGAAAATGCGAATTTGGACAACGATTCTGTCGACCTTGTGACTGTAGCTCAAGCATTACATTGGTTTGATTTTGAAAAATTTTACATTAATGTAAAAAGAGTTGGTAAAAAAGATGGAATTATAGCGGTGTGGAGTTATGATATGCACAAAATAAATCCTCAAATAGACAACATTAGCAGTCAGCTTAATGTAGACGGTGAAATTCTTGGTAATTATTGGGCCAAAGAAACAAAATATGTTAAAGAAAAGTATAAAACAATTCCATTTCCATTTAAGGAAATTTCTGTTCCGGCGTTTAAGACAACATTATACTGGAATTTACTTCAACTATGGAATTATATGCAAACTTGGTCTTCAGTAAAAAAATATTATTCTGAAAACAAACAAGATCCTTTGGATCTCGTAAAGTCAGAATTAAAAAATTTATGGGGAGATGAGCTTAACAAAAAAGAAGTTACTTGGAATATAAATATCCGTGTAGGAGTCATAAAATAGTATGAAAACTATAACACGCAGAGATCAACTGCCAAATTTAAATAAATCAGTTACCATTTATTTAGTTTAGATTACAGCCATACCTGCTCAATGTCAATATATTCAAATCAGTCATAGTCAAACTCAATCGAATCTAGATGGGCTAGATGTACTCCGCAGAGCCTCATTCAGCAATATGTTATACATAGGAAATGAGCTTTGGATGTGCTTTCAAAATTTGTTCTGCAGCACGTTTGGCACTTGCAAAGCTTGCATCAGCTAGTAGGCCTTCTGATCCTATCCAATCCCCTACTATGTAGAGGTTTTCGGTTTCTGGAACTTTTGTATCTGGCCGTCCTAGAGTACCTCCCTGTTCAGCAGTAACTATCGCATTATAGACTACCATGACTGGCAAAAATCTCTGTCTAACTACCACGTTTCTCCAACCAGGTTGGATTGTGTCTAAGAATGTTTCTAACTCTAGTTTGTAGGTAGTCGGATTTGATTCATGAGTGGAACCAAGATACTTCATTACATGAATTAGCGCTCCGCCTATTGGAGCAAGCTTTGCCGAAGCAGAGTGAACTGAAAGAAAAAAAGGACTATCTATTCCTACGGCAACAGGTATGCTAGGATTGGGAAGAGTGCTCAAAGCTACATCAAGGCACGCTGCTCTTACAGGATTTATCTTTCTGCTTGTCTTTTTACCAACACTATATGATAGAAGATCTGGTATACTATCTCTTAGGAGTCCTTGAACATCTGTAGGACTTCCAGCTATGATCAACGTTGATGCTAATATAGTACTACCATCAGAAACACTAATTTTCCATAATGGCATTATTGTTTCTGCTGCCGTTGAGCTGTCGATGATAGCTTCTTTTATATTGGATACTCTTTTACCAGAATAGATCCTAACTTTTGCTTTTAGAGCTTCTGATTTTAATCCATTTACGAGTGTCTGCCAACCTCGATCCAGATAAATGACTCCACCAGATATTGCCATTTGAAGTTGGGATAGTGTTGAACCAGCACTTTGAATTTTAGGATCATCCGCATATGTCACAATACGACACATTGTTATCAAAAGATCAAAAACGTCTCGATGGTGAATTCTTTTTTTTAGCCATTCTTCCATAGTAACACTTTGAATCTCGTTAAAATTCATCTTCCTTAATGACGCAAAAAACCGAATCAATTCAATTTTACTCCCTATCCCTCCGAGTAATTTTCCGGTAAGGATTGAAAAAAAACTTGCTCCCTGTTGATATTTCACATTATGTTTCATAAAATATTGTGGGGAAGGAGGAGGACTACCTCTATACTTTATTCCTAATTCTTGTAAAACCTTGGCACCTGCTCCTGAAAGATAAAGAGCGTGTGGACCTTGATTAAAATAAAAACCATCACCATTTTCTGTTCTTGCTCTTCCCCCCACTTTGCTTGATTGTTCAAATATCGAGACAGATCTTCCTGCACGAGCAAGTAAGATAGCTGTAGTAAGACCAGAAAGTCCAGCACCTATTATAACTACATCTTCCTCCTTTATTTCGCTATTATGGATTTGATTGATTACCTTTGGATTTTGGTTGGACATTCAACCAACTATTGAATCCCAAAGTAATATAAGTATTTTGGTTGTACGTCCAACTTAATTTATATATTCCCTATATTCAATACAGTATTGTATTGGCTCACGACAGAGAAGAAAAAATAAGAGCTATTTTACAAGCCGCAGTAATGGTACTTGCCGAAAAAGGATATAATGATGCAACGATACCTGAAATATCCGAGGCAGCTAATGTTAGCAGGGGTATTTTGCACTATTATTTTAAAGACAAAGAAGATTTAGTCTGTAGGGCGTTAACAAGCAGTACCAGCCGCATGGTACAATCTTCTCTCGAAGGACTGAAGGGAACGTCTGCAGAAGAAATTGCTGAAAATGTAGTAAACATACACAAGAGAAATCTCAATAAGTATGCAGATTTTTATGGTTTTCTTTTTGAAATGTGGTGTATCAGCAGGCGTAGTAAAAGGATTAGAAAGGAATTTACTAACTGTCAGGAAAAGGTGCTGAGTGCTATTAAAGGTTGGTTAGAAAATGCGTCGGATCAGGGTATAATTAAAATTAATTCAGGCCAATCAGAAACAATAGCTCAACTTCTAATGGCTATAACAGATGGAACAGCTTTCGAATTAATTGATCATCCCGAAAAGTTAGATGACAAGAAGGTTTCGGTACTGTTAAGAAAAATGATCCTCTCTGTTTTGAAGCAATGAAATAATAAAGTAATAATTTCAATTCAATTCAACATAGTATTGGTACGAGATAAAAACTACCTGTGATTGTCTGACTAATTTTTTTATTTGAATTAATTATCAATCAATTAGAAATTTTTAATTTTTCTATACTCAGTAGCAATTTGTAAACCGAATAGTATATAAATTTCAATCTAGCAAATGATTAGAGTAATCACAATTGGCTATAGAATTTGAGAATGTAGTTTCAGATTATAGTGACCCTAAGAAAAAGGTTCTATATTATCTCAAAGTGATGCAGAAAGCAAGACTTCATGAGCTGGCTAAGTCTATGAAAATATCAAAGATGGCAGTTCATAAGCATCTTGCTCGACTCCAGAAAAGAGGATTAGTAGAAAGTATCGAAATCAGAGAGGGTGTGGGTAGGCCAAAGATGGAGTATCGCTTAACTAGTAAAAGTAAGACTATTTTTCCTAGATCATATGGTGCACTTGCAGTTTGTGCCCTCGATTTCATTGAGAAGAATATGGGAAAAGAAGGTGTCGAAAAAGTTCTTCGGGAGCGTCAAGTCGAGCTTTTTAATAAATATTATCAACGCCTCAAAACCTTAAATTTTGACGAAAAAGTCAAGGAACTAGCAAAGATTAGGGACGAAGAAGGATACATCGCCGAATCGAAAAAGAACAGGCGACAAAATGGGCACCATACCCTTCTAGAATATAACTGTCCCATACTTGAAATAGCTGAAAATCATTGGGAAGCCTGTACCACAGAGACAGAATTATTCGAAAAGCTTCTTGATGCGAAGATAGAAACAACCCATAGAGCTGCTAAAGGAGACATGGTATGCAAGTTTGTAATTAAAGAGAAAAAACAAGAATATCTCTAACACCGGGTATATAATTCAAATTTGATTTTTCTAGACGAGCAAATTTAATTTATATAATTTGTAAACTACCATGTTTAACTTGTTTAACCTCTACAAACTGTATCATGAAGGAATTCATAAATAGTGATAGGGGTAGGAGGACTAATTAATATCAGCATTACTGAGACCTACCCCCCTCTAACCATAGTAATAGGTATCATATGTTTTAGGTAATATACAAAAGTAAGTTACTTGATTAGAGAGGAAAGACTAGTTATGCTAAGTATAGTTTACCCTAATTTTGCATTAGGCTTTTCTAACCATTACCTTAAAGCGTGTACTACTTAGAGGAAATTAGAACCGACCCCTAAAGAGGTCTATCATAGGTTTAGCAGTGGCATCTCCCTTGCCTAGGTTTCCCAAATCGAGAATTTTTTCAACTGTAGATAGAAGGTTGTAAT
>JBAWET010000398.1:0-1878 GCA_049591355.1 Nitrososphaeraceae archaeon | reverse complement strand
GTAGATGGGGTTATTTCCAATCGGGAAAATTCAGACAAGATCGCGTTTATACGTAACGCAGTCTCTATATCAATCGAGAAACACCGTTCGCGCATAATAGCAGTTGTAGGACATTTCGATTGCGCGGGTAATCCTGGAAACAGAGAACATCATTATGCACATATACAAAGGTCAGTGCACGAAGTTTCCTCATGGAATTTCCATGCACAAGTTGTTGGATTCTATGTCAATGACAAAAAACAGATAGAGGAAGTAAAATAATTCCGACACTTCTACTGAATCTTTGTAACACTCAGATTTGCACAATTCCAATATCATTTAACTCTGCTAACAATGCAAAACCATTAATAGAAAATCCCAACTAACCGCTTGCTATAATTACCATCATGGAAAGACTATGTTTGCAATAGTAGTAATTGGAGGGGAGTTTCTACACTTTGGATGATTTATTTTATGGAAACAATATTACGGACATTCTGTTACCACTTTCGACAGTTCCTGATGGAATATGTCAGTTCCGGCCGAGATCTTGCCAATATCTTTTTGTAATCATTATAATGAATGTTACTTCCACAAGAGGAATAGATGAACACCATGTCCAATCTTGCGAACCGAGTCCAATTAGAGAACCGCTAGAGCTTCGGGTTCAGTGGTTTGTGAATCATATTTGACATGATTTTTAGATCTTAAGTCAATATTTGACTAAATGATAATAGTTATGAATGCCTCATCCCGTATCTATCGTGGATACAAATAGTATTATTGCGTAGAGGGTATGTATACTATGCTTCTATCTCATATAAAATATGTTTACTACTATTTGATACATAAATTTTATTCGTGACAGGGTTAATTCCATAGCTTCGGTGAAAAAGCTGCCACTGATAATTGCCTTTCAAATACTTCTTGGTTCCACAGTAATTCTGTCTAGAAGTCGCTTAGCGAACTTATCATACCACTGATTGTATTCTAGTTTTCAATCACACAGACATTTTTTAGCCAACTTTGAAATAGTTTGTTAGATTGTGGTTGTCACCTTTACAAGAATTCAACTAGGCTTGGAGGTTGTTGACAGACACAAAAGCCAACCTCCCGCCTTTAACTGTCAATGATTGTATTTTAGTTTTCAATTAGTCGTTGATATATTCCCTTTTTCCAGTTCTCAGCACAAGTGATATTACAGAAACCTATGAAGTCTGGGACAGTTGTTACGCTTATGAATTTTTTACAGTAGTGACATTGCAATGTTCGTACTATTTGCTCTTCGAATATTGGCGTTGCCATTGAATACAATCGGACTATACTTTACTTAATAATTATGGGTAAATACCTAAAAGATTGCCTGATATTCAGGATTCTTTTAGAAATTTCAATTAATCGTTCTTTCTTTTTGGCCATTGTATGATAATTATCTTCAATTGTATTTTAATTTTCAAATATGGCGTAACTATGAAATAGTTTGTTAGACGGTGCGTTGTAGGACCTAAACCGGTTCATTTGTACAGGCTGGAGGTTGTAGACTTCACCAAACGCGACCTCTGGCCTTCTTTTAATGAATGATTGCGTATCACTTACTTTCTCCTTTAGTTTGAACATCTGCAGCGACAACCTAAAGGCATCTGACATTATCGTATGATGTGGCTTCTTTGTCTAATTTTCCTAAATCATCACTGATAGCAGTACGCAATGAAGTTGTTAGTTTCTTGAACTTGGGATTAATAGCTATCGGGTCTCAAATTCTAGAAGTTCTTTTGTATGAATGAGCATGTTCTTGCCCTCTGTTGAAAAAAGGGACCGGAACGACCTTCTTGTGTTTGTTGATATCTACATGATGCTTCTTACAGTACGCCATTTTCTCTTGAACAAAGGACCAATTGT
>JBAWET010000397.1:0-3702 GCA_049591355.1 Nitrososphaeraceae archaeon | reverse complement strand
ATTCTAAACAATAAATTCAAGGATAAAAATTATAATATTTTAAGGTAACGATCTAGTTTGGTAAAACATAGAATGAAGTTTAAACAACAGATTCCCTTTCACTAATCCTTTATAGAGTAACTCAAGTATTACGCCCTTGGCATTCTAAATGTTTTTCTTTCCATTTAGGATCACTATTCTGAAAGTAAGTTAGGGATATTTGTTGCCTTACCTAATCTTTTTAAAGTACTTATTCTAAAGAGCTATATGTTTCAAGTAACCGTTGGAACTCAAGTATTTAATTTTGCGCTTATAGTAGTAGACATGCAAAACGGATTTGTTAGCAAAGGAGGGTCATATGATCGCTTAGGAATGAACACCGATGGTTACAGGAAGATCATACCCAAAATTAAGGAATTAATTACATTTTGTAGAAACAATGGTATTCCCATATTTTATACGGAAGCTGTTAGAGAATCAAGCGGAATTGATCTCCTAACTAAGGTTCATAGATTGTTACCATTATCAAGAGAGGAACGACTGAAAATCCCAATTTGTATCAGGGGGACGTGGGATGGTCAAACAATAGATGATCTTAAACCAACTGAAAAAGACCAAGTAGTCATTAAACGAAGGGACGGTGCATTTCAAGATACAGAATTAAGGGTTTGGCTTCAAAGTGAAGGCATAAATACACTCGTATTTTGTGGGGTTGATACATCCATATGTGTAGAAACTTCTTTACGTGAGGCATTTAATATTGGATATGACGTAGTTCTCATATCAGATGCGACTGCTTCTGGAATTCGTAAACATTACGAAACAACGTTAGAAAGAGTACGTGACTATTATGGAGTAGTAGCAACAGTTGACAGATTTTATACCATGATAAATAATCTAAAGGATTTAAAATCTGGCAAATTTAAGGACGATGAGGTTGAGGATAGGTATGGTAAATTCTTGGCAGAATTCAGTTTGCTAGATATCAGAGAGAAAAAATAATTCTTATGCAAGGTTATGAAGGTCAAGTAAAGTAGGTCTTAGAATTTCTTTTGCATTATAAGTGCATCAAACATTGTTTGGCATAGAATCACGCCATAGTTCACAATTGCAGAAAGGTGAAAGATCAATACCAAACTCTATCATGTTGCTAATTCGTCGTAATTCCAGCGTTTACCGTTGAAGGCATACTGGATTACGAGCATTCGATTAATTAATTGTGAATACAAATGGTTTGGTAACGTTACCCGGCTGCCCGTTCTCTGTTAAGTAATAAACAGTGGCAGTAGCTGGAGTTTTTCCAGCCTTGATTGCTTGATATATCGTACCCGAAACTGGACCGGCTACTGTAACCTCTTGTCCTGCTTTTAACTCGAATGGGGGTGATGTCGCGGTGCAGCCTTGGGTATGTCTTATAACCACATTATAAGACTTAAAGAACGCGGTTAAAGGTGAATCGCAACGCCCAGCAGGTAACAGTATCGTGCCTGGTGAATTATTAACTACTGTTGATAATATTTCAAAATTGCTGCCAGCCTTTACATTTGTTGGCGAGGGATGAGTGTTTATTAGGTTAACTCCTGAGCCTGTTGCATTTGCCGTCGAGTTGGTGTTTATTAGGTCAACTCCAAGGCCTGTTGCATTTGCCGTCGAGTTGGGTTTGGAAGACTGGGTGTGTGCGTATCGATCTTGGCTCAATGGAAAACTGAGGATAGCAATAGTTATGAGTGTGAATAATAAGGGTAATATGAGATCCTGTTTTAGTTTGCAAAATTGCATAAAGCATTATATCTACTGAACTATTTGTGCTTATCCCTGGCGTGTTGAGATGTCTTTCTGTCATAGTTTTATTTGTCTGGTCAAAAATGTTATTGATTATTTCGTTGTCAGGTATTCTCTTTATCGTCAGACAGGCAACTATATTGTCATTATGGACATTTTTACAATGATTACATCTAAACAAAGGAATCCTCCCATGTTTGCATATTCCCCCTACTAACAAGATAAAGATGCTATGTCGTATCTGCAAATGGTAGGCTACCCAAGAACTGTATAATAGTCAAAAATCAAATGCTCCAATTCAATTTCCCTCGCTATATGACTCCCATTCATTTTTTTTGTTCTGATAATGTGTATAATTGCGTAAAACACATAGGCCCTGACCATATAATAAAAATGGCTAAGAGAAAGCCTAAACCAAAGAAAAGACTTCCTTACAAATATGGCTTGATTTAAATTTAGCGTCTAAAAGCTTCAGTATACTGCCAATTAATCATTTATCCTCCCTCTCTCAGGTCAGGTTTGTCATATTAGTTGCCGTTTTGAATGATATAATTGCAAACCTTCACCCAAACTCTGAAGGGCCAAGTACACCAAAGATCCTTTTGAAGAGTCTTCACTGGGTAAGAATTGCCCAGACACTTTGAAGATACCAATAGGCTGAATTATTTAACATATCATTATTCCGAGATCCTTAATACTTATATCTCAACGTACACTCCAGTATATCATGGCAGATAATAAATCAAAAGAAACTGGTCAAACAAACACTATTGCACAAGACAGTTCTGAAATTTTTGATACATACAAGAAAGGCATTTTAAAGATCACTGAAGAACTAGCTAAATTTCAACCCCAATATGTACAATCAATTTCAAAACTACAGGAAGAATACTTAGAACTGACAAAACAATTCATTGACAAGGTTTTCGCAGCACAAAGAAATTGGGTAGGCGGCAACGTAACTTCTACCAGCACAACAATTCCAAGTTGGACATATACACCATATGCAGAACAGTTCAGAAAACAGTCTAACGAAATCACTGCACAATCATTGAGTGTTTTTAATACATCGAATCAACTAGCATTAAATGCACTAACTGCAGCTAGAGAGAATATGAAGTTATATGGAAAGGCTATCGATGCCATAATTGAATATAATAATAACGTAGCCAATGCATGGTCATCATTCTTCACTTCAGCACAAAGACAGCAATACTTCAGATAGTAAGATATCTCATCATGATTTGGCTCTAATACTGGAAGGAGACCAGCGGACCAATGTACAATTATATCTAAATGAATCTACCAATTGGTTCATTACACATTCAGAAAAACCTTATCTCCTTTCACAGGTAGTTAAGTACTATTTGCAGGAACACTAATTCAAAATCGGATCTTGAAAAGAAGAACCTGTAAGGATGTCAATAAATTAGGCCCTTTTTTTATTGTTACTGACTTCGTCGGCCTGTATTAACCTTTGTCTATAGTAAATAAACAAATGAAAATGATTTATGTTTGTGCTTGAAGCTGTCCAAACAAACGGTAATATATGGAAAATGTTTTTTATACAACCCATTAGTTTAGTAACAGTGGTTGAGCACAACTAAAAAATTCTTAACAATTATCCTAGTTGGATTGGTTTTGTGGGTATTATCGATAATTACTTTACATCCAGAAACGGCTGGCGCCCAATCTGATGAGAACAATCAAACTAATCAATCTTATTTGGCCCTAAACAAGAAGGGCTTAGAACTTCTTAATTCAGGAATGTATAATGAATCTCTGGGATATTTTGATACAGCATGAGCAGTATCCCCGGATAACGCCAGAATATTGGATAACCAAGGCTTCGCTCTGTACTCTTTGGGTAACCTTTCAGGAGCCCTTCATTATTACGATAATGCTTTGGCTATAGAACCCAATTACACCACAGCATCGAAC
>JBAWET010000396.1:0-21072 GCA_049591355.1 Nitrososphaeraceae archaeon | reverse complement strand
GTTTAGACTTGAAGAGCTTCATTATGATTAATTAACCCGTTTCGGCTCTAATGACTAGACTAGTTATTTTCCTGTCTTTTGTTTTATCTTCATCGAGGTACAGTTTTTCATCAAGAATCGCAATATTCTGAAATCCAGCATCTCTAATGCTTTGAATATAATTTTGTCGAGTTAATGCTCCGTCGATACAACTACACCAATCTTCACTATTAACAGAATCTGACTGAACTTCCTTGCTTGTAACGAGGTCAGAAATGACCATCCTTCCTTTGCCTCCTTTCTTTAGGATGCGATAAACCTCCTTGAAGGCTTTGACCTTACTTGTAGTAAGATTGATAACACAATTGCTTATTGCAACATTGGCTGAGTTGTCTTCAATTGGAATCTTGTTTTCAATGTCACCTTTTCGGAACTCCACGTTTGAATAACCATTTTCACGTGCCGCCTTCCTAGCTTTCTCTAACATATCATCTGTAAAGTCTATGCCAATGACTTTACCACTATGCTTGACTTGTTTTGATGCTAAAAATGCGTCTATTCCAGCTCCTGAACCCAAATCAACTACAGTCTCTCCTTCTTCCAATTTAGCAAAATTAAGAGGGGCACCGCAACCAAGGCCGAGAATAGCCGATTGTGGTATTGTTTCTAATATTTTGTCATCATAACCGATTGCAACAGATGATTGCTTAGATGAAGAATCTGAACTACAACATTCTGGCATACAACAAGAATTAGAATTACCGCTTAATGCAATCTTGCCATACGTTTCCTTAATCTTCTCTTTGAGCATTTCATATGTCATGATTTAGTTTACTACAGAAACTATTTAAGTTGTCAAGAGGACTTATTGACACTAGGTGTCAAATTGGAAACTAAGAGACAACAGGGAAACCAACTACGCATGTACAATGATGGCTGTAATTTCGAAGGATATGACCCAGCTGACCTGATGTCGGAGACTGCAAAATTAAGAAAATTAGTCACCAAGAGGGGGACATTGGAGATGTTAATACCTTTATGTTGTACCACCGAACCTGTAAGACATAAACAATTCAGAGGCCTGTTGAAAGGCTTTAGCAGCAAAACGTTAGCACGCAGATTGAAAGAATTAGAGAAGGGTGGAATCCTAGAATGACAAGCGTATAACGAGATACCGCCAAGGGTAGAGTACAGACTTACCGCTAAAGGTCAAGAACTGGTAGAATCTGTAATTAATTTATTGCAATGGATGAGAAAGTGGTCAAAGTCAAAATCCTAGGAACTGTAGCACCTAACCAGGAATGCTAGTTACCGAGTTAAGTTAAAATTCTTCTTCAGCCTACAAAATAACTTCTTCGAATTTAACTCTCATAACTGGTTTAGCTATTCGATTTTCATCTCATTAGTTACGCGTTTAACTATTCGACACGAACGTCAATTTAACTCACCCAAACGGAAGGCTGAGCAGTACGCATCTTATTTAACTTCTGATTGTAATGGTACAGCCATAATTAATCTCCTATCTCATCCCAATGTGTCGGTTCCGGACGAACCAAAGGACGCATGATTGAAACAAGGTCATCTGCCTGTCTATCAATATATCCTGTTCCATGAAACGGTAACACTGTTGCGACTGGTCGATTAAAAGCCAACCATTGTTCCCGTAACTCAGCATCGTCCACACTTGTCTCAATTGGTGGCCTAACCAGACGCTCCAAACCGGCTTTTGCCTGATTGGCACTGGTGCCAGTAGCTGAATCACCAGTAAGAAGGACACCTCTGTGCTTGGTCGTATACAAAACGATGGAGCCTGCGGTCTGACCAGGGAATAGTAGTGCCTCAAAACCGAATTCCCCAAGAATGGGATGACCGACAGGATTCTCAAATTGGATACCAGAGTCCAGTGCCTGCTGGTGACGTGCGTCAATTGGATGAAGTAACACTGGAATTTTGAATTCAGTCGAAATGTCACCTATAGCATCTCCTAGTCCCACCACGTGCCGGTGTGATAAAACTTAGGCAGCAGGCGAATATCCATTATCAGACAACTCCCACACAAACGGGAGCAGGGATGATACATTTGTGTCCAGCAGTAACATCCGGCCGGCATTCAGCAGAGCATATGTATTAGTCGAAATATGGGCTTCCTCAGCTCCAGCATCGCTGTATTCAATCAAAGCGATGTCGGGTCGTAAACTAGTCATCTGTGGCTTTGATATTCCGCGAAATGGCGTAGACACAGCAATAACCAAGAATCTAATTACTTAAGTTTTTTTATAAGACAGACAATCAGTTTACGAGTTTACATGTTATTTAAGCAGAAGTGTTTGTATATAGATTCTCGTCTATACGACGGGTCCGTCTTGGCTTATCATTTAAAAATTCTAGTTAAATTAAAATTGTACTTTAGACTATTAAGTATCTTCTTAGAGTTTCTACTCCTATAACTCGTTTAACTATTCGATTTTAATCTCATTAAAATATATTAACTTCAGCTTTAAACGGATATGATTGAAAGGGGAAAAACAGAATGACACTCTTTCTGTTAATGTAGGTCCTATGCGGCTTCGGAATCCTACCATGCTCGCATCAGGGATATTAGGAATATCCCAGGACATTTTTGAACGGCTATATAATAATAACATTGGTGCAATAGTGACTAAGTCCATTAGTGTGGACCCTATGAAAGGATATGCTAATCCCACGATCGTCCCCCTAGGTAACAAAACTTACCTTAATGCTGTAGGGCTATCCAATCCCGGTGTATATGCTTTTTCTCACGAAATAATGAGGAATAAGTTTGTACCTATCTTAGTTAGCTTGGTAGGATCTTCAGAAAAAGATTTTCCAAAAATGATATCATTTTTGGATTCTTTGAATGTTATTGGATATGAAATCAATTTGTCATGTCCGCATGTATCAAAAATGGGAATGGAAATTGGAGATGATCCTGAGATGGTTAGTTTGATTATAAGAACCATTAAAAGGCACACACGTAAGCCTATATCAGTGAAAATTGGAATAGGCTCGATGGATGTGGTTGAAATCGCCAGAGTAGCCGTTGAATCCGGTGCAGACATGATCACTGCAATAAATACCGTAAGAGCCATGAAGATTGATGTTCAATCAATGATACCTGTACTTAGTAACCTGATAGGTGGTTTATCGGGAAAGGCCATCAAACCCATAGGAATCAGATGCGTATACGAAATTTCAAAAGTATTGAATGTACCCGTGATAGGATGTGGTGGTGTATCATCTTGGGAAGATGTAGTAGAGTATATGATTGCTGGGGCTTCAGCAGTTCAAATTGGAAGCATACTAGGCAATAGTGACGATACTTTTTTCAACAGAATTACAAGTGGATTAAAGAGATATCTTGTAAGAAAGGGAATAAAAAACATCGGAGAAATCATAGGACTTGCCCATAGATATTGATTTGATGAGAGTGGCCCGTATCTCAGAGACCGTAATGGAAACTTCGAGTGTAAAAACTCTTGTATTTAAGGACAGATTAGGTTCCATGGCCAGTGCTGGCCAATTCCTAATGGTGTGGATCCCGCGAATTGAAGAGATTCCCATGAGTGTAATGGTGTCCCGGAGGGAAGGTCATGCCGCTGTCACAGTGAAAAAGCATGGCATAGGATCAACTGCCTTATTTGAAATGGATGTCGGGGACATTATAGGACTAAGAGGCCCTTATGGCAATAAATTTACAATATCAAGAGAGTTTACGAATGTTTTACTTATAGGTGGTGGCACCGGGTTAGTGCCTTTGCTCAGGTTAGCGGTGAACATTACTAGATTGAATATTCGTTGCACTCTGATTATAGGAGCTAGAACTAAGAACGAAGTCATTTTTGAAGAATATGCTAGAAAGTTTTTGAGCGATAACAAGGGTGAGGTCATAGTGACAACCGACGATGGTAGCTATGGAATGAAAGGTACTGCTTCAGACGGCATGATAAAAAATATTGGAGAAGAAAGATACGACTGTGTTTATACATGCGGCCCTGAGCTTATGATGAAGAAAATTTTTGAAATATCAAAAGAGCGATCTTTACCTGTTCAAGCAAGTTTGGAGAGATACATGAAGTGTGGGATAGGAATATGTGGTAGTTGCTGCATAGATCGTTGGCTAGTATGCCGTGATGGCACTGTTTTTGACAGCAACCAATTATCATGGATGAAAGAATTTGGAACGGCATTTAGAGACAAGGATGGACAAAAGTTGCAATATAAGTAAATTTCAAAATCTATCTCTCCAGCGTCAGCAGAATCAGGCAGCACTAAAATGTAAGTTACCTAAAATTCTTCGTCCTTCAGTTTACGGATATTTAGTCAACAATTCTCCATCAATGTAATAGTCATACTTATCTACTTAGTTTTTATTTGTAGTTTTGATATGGCAATTGGTTCTGAAATGAAGAATCGATCTGAAATTGAAATAATGGCCGCCATTTTAGGGGCGGCTGTATCTAATTGGGAATATAAAACTACTATTATGAATAATGCAAGTGTTTCCCACTCTCAACTTAGTCGCTATCTCACAGCAGCAGTTGAGAAGAAGCTAATGGAATATTCAGAGGTAACCGGCCTCTACAGAACTGCCGAAGCTGGTTTAGTTTTCCTAAAAAAACACGAACAATTGTGTTTACTCTTCCCTGCAATCTCGGATCTCCCTGAAATTTCAAAATTCAATCCTGTTGTAAGCGAGTCATATAGTGAATAGCTATCCATATTTTAGTACGCTCAGATAAAAGAAGTTTTTTTCTTTCTATCTAAAAAATAATCTTTCTTGGAACAACAATAATCACCTCGAAGTATTCTAAACGAATCGTATTTGCATATCGGCGTCTATACTTTGTATTGGCCGACGTATTCCGATTGCTTGCGAAAGTTTAGTGATGCAGTCATCCACTTTATTTCTAACTTTTCCCTATTAAGGCGGGTATAATAATACTTGGAAATTGAATTTCTTCTTTTCTATAATGTGGGAATCATAAGCAGCAACATTGCTGATATCGGTTGACTCGGGCACTATCTAAATGATATATTAATGTCAATGCTGAATGCAATTTAATGCGTGAGAAAATCCAAAAAGCTTTGTTTGACTGGAATAAAAGCGTAGTAAAAAACCTCGCTTCTGATGATGTTTGCAGATTGCCTGAGTACGCACTGCAACTATCGAGAATAATTGCATTCCCAGAATTGGACGTTAGAAATGAAATATCAAAGATAGATCAGATTGGACTTAAAATTCGCAAGACATTAGAAAACTTCTCTCAATCACGTCCTACACAAATAATCGAGAGAATAAACGATCAATTGTACCGAAAGGAAAAATTCAGACCTAATAGCGATGACTATTACAACCCTTTGAATAGCTTTCTCAATATAGTAATAAGGAGAAAAATTGGAATCCCAATCACACTGTCTATAGTGTACATGCGTGTAGCAGAATCTCTGAATTTTAAGTTGGTTCCTGTAAGTTTTCCGTCCCATTTCCTAGTAAAATATATTCTTGAAGGAGAGAGTGAAATAATTATTGATCCTTATAACGAAGGGCGAATAATGGACGATTATTCATTGAAACAGTTGTTAGATCAGACTGCACCAAGATTGAGTGTAGCATTGACAAGAGATTTTGTTGCTAGGGCATCGGTGACAAAGGTCATGATTAGAATGCTAAATAACTTGAAAACTAGTTACTTTGAATGTCAAGATATAGATAAAGCGGAACTTGTTAATGAGATGATTCTGCATATACATAGTAACGATCAATACGGATTGCGCGACAAGGGAATGATTATGCTAAAAAGAAAATACCAGCAAGAGGCCCTAGAATTGTTCAATCAATATATTGAAAAATATCCTGAGGCTGACGATATTGACCCCATATTGGAACTCGTTCGAAAGTTAAAGAAAAATCAAGGTAGAGAAACAGGATTCATTTAAATCTGCAAAAAATTAGGAGGTATCCAATAGCAAAACATACCTTCATCAGAAGAGAAATATAGCGTTTTCTGGCTTATAATTACATTGTGACATCAACAATTGAGGCTGAACTTCGCCAACAATACAGAAAAATTCTGGTATGTCGAAAAGATCTTGATTTTACGAAAACATACATGAATGTTATAATGATATTCGTGGTGGAAGAATCTCGCGGGTCAGCTGGCGGTAGAGCCGCTGGATATGGTTCAAGAAGGATAAGCAAGATAATGTGCTTTAGTAACGAACACGGAAATTATAAAAAAATATTTGAAAGTTGCGATGAGCAAACCATATTAGAATTTGAAATCCCGTACAGCGCAGTGGCTCTGGACATAAAATTAGCTGATGGCGCTCAACTAGTAATGCAGGGCGTTATTGACGCTGAAAAAGTTGAATCGTATATGCGCCTGATCAAAGATAAATCCTTTCAATCTCCAGATGAATGAACAAATTCAAAGAACTAACCCGATTATGGATCGATAAGTACAGCAAAATAGATATGATCAAGTACATAACTACCGTTACACGCTTTCTCGTTAAGTTAAAACTTAGGTATTGTTGTGCTATATCTTTGTTATGTGTAATATCTAGATGTCTTATATCTCTAATCATGTTTATGTCCCGAGGACTGACCACAGATTCATCGATATTGCAGTTAGTAACTCTTTTAACTAGAAGACCAAATTTGAAATATGGAGAAAATTGTCAAATAGGCCAATTGCAGTATTTGATTCAGGGGTAGGATCTCTCTCAATCATTAAAGAACTTAAAGCGGAGATCCCTACAGAAGATCTAATCTATTTTGCGGATAGGGAAAATTTTCCGTATGGCACTAAGTCGCCTGAACAACTGAATGAGATCATGATAAAGTCGATAAAGTCTTTGGAACCATATAGCCCTAAGCTTATAATAATCGCTTCAAATACACCGTCTGTTCAGGTTCTTGAGAACATTAGAGAATGCACTTCCATTCCAATTATGGGCGTTAAACCACCTCTTGCTGAGGCAGCCAGATTAACAAAAAAGAAGCATATAGGTATAATGGCTACAGAATCAACACTGAGGAGTATTCAGCTGAGACAACAAATTGCAAGAGAGGTTCCTCAGAAAATATTTGTCACGAGAATAAATGCATCGCCTCTGATCCGCGTCATAGAAGATGGTTCTTTTTTTGCTAGCAATGAAATTAGACAAGTCGTGCTTGAGAGTACTTTCCAACCGGAGGCAGAAGACATTATAGATGTTATCACACTATCTAGTACCCACTTGCCATTGATTAAAGACTATCTCGAATCCCTCTTTTCAACGATTAAATTTGTTGACCCTGCGCACAATACTGCAAAAGATGTAAAAAAATTCCTGAAAGATAATGGGATTTCGAAAAAGACTGGTACAGGCAAGATGCTCGTGTTTGTCACAGGCGATAAAATTGAGTTTCAACAAGCACTCCGTCAAATGGGCTTTAAGTATAAAGTACAATCGATTAGCACACCGTTCTAGTGTGAGATTTTTTTCGGTTGTTGTAGTCAATACCAATCATTATAGACAGTTAGATATTCATACGAACAGTATCTGTTATATACCGTCGGTAGAACTTTTAGTATGAATCATGACTTCTCGTCCTAATTGGGATGTATATTTTATGCTTCAAGCGGAGGTTGCCAAGCTTAGGTCTAACTGCCTTACTCGCCACGTAGGATGTGTGATAGTAAAAGAGAATAGACAGATTGCCACTGGATACAATGGAACGCCGACAGGAATATTAAATTGCTTCGAGGGTGGTTGCCCCCGTTGTTTGGAAAGGGAAAAAGGATTGATCAAATCCGGCGATAATCTAGACAGATGTTTATGTACTCATGCTGAAGCAAACGCGATCATGCAATGCGCACTTTTTGGTATAGGAAGTACAACAACTGGATCTACACTCTACTCAACTTATGCGCCGTGTTTGGAATGCAGCAAGATGGTTATAAGTGTGGGAATAAAGAGGGTAGTATCCTTAGCTTCCTACCCGGAAGACGGTACCGCAATTCTTAGTCAGGCAAATGTCATGATGGTAATGTTAGAGAAGGAACAGGTTATTCCATGGATCTCATATTTGGATAATAGAATGAGATCGGATTCAAAATGAGCTTTTATGTAAGATCCTCAGGTGTAGAGAATTATTTTTTTGCCCTTTTGTGGCGCATTATATCTTGACCGAAATTGCATTCCTTCGCGGTTTTTTCATTCATGGACCTGAAATTTTGGTTAGAGGATGACCTGCGCAAATAGTTTGGTGATTTTTGCATCATTCGCTTTTTGCGAGTTGAAAAGCCAGATCCATTGTGTAACGGGGACATTTGCCTGCTTTGGAACTAAGTGTTTGAAAGATTCAAGGACATGTGAAATCAGATTTCCTGAAAAAGATAAAATCATCCCGAGTATTAATGAATTAATCTTGGCATATTGTGAAATATGTGGTAATCTCTTATCTTTTGATAAAGTGGACGTTCTGGTAGACGGAGTGCAGTTAACGGTCTGCAAGAGTTGTTCAAAAAGAGGCAAACCCGTTAGTAGACCGGCAATTCAGAACCTTTCAAAATCAAAGAAGTTTCAAAATCCTCGCACAAATAGATATCAAATAATGGACGATATCATATTAGTTGAGGACTACGCTGCTATTATAAGAAAAGCCAGGATGCAGAAAAATTTGACGCACGAACAATTAGGCTCGATGTTAAAGGAAAAGGCCACTTTACTGCGGAGGTTTGAAACAGGTAGTTTAAAACCGGACAGAAACTTTGCAACAAAATTGGAAAGGTTCTTAGGAATTAAACTGTACGTAGCTGAAGATGAATGAAGGTAACAAGTAAGAATGCAATACTGATAACATATCCTGTCGACCATATTGCAGAAGAGGCTAAATCACTTGCTGAATCTGCAGGATATTCAATCAAAGAAATAATTACTCAACGCCATCTAACTAGATCAAAATATGGCGTTGGCAAAGGTAAAGCCGAAGAACTAAGAGAGATCGTTAGATCTCGCGAAATAAATTTCATAATTTTTGACGAGGTGCTTAAACCCACTCAGCAATATAACTTGGCACATCATTGTAAGGTTGACATCATTGATAGGGAAAAACTAATCCTACAGATGTTTACCCTTAGATCAAACACAGAAGAGTCGAAGATTCAAGTCAATCTTGCCCAATTGCATTATGATGTCGTTAGAATCAAGGAAAAAGTAAGACTCGCCAAGAAAGGAGAACAGCCAGGTTTTCTGGGTTTAGGAAAATATGATGCAGATGTACATTTACTAGACATCAAAAGTAGAATTACTATTCTCAATAGGAAATTGATGAAGGAGGAGAATAAAAAACTGTTGCATCGCATGGGCAGAATCAGGCAAGGATTCCCAACAATTTCAATTGCAGGATATACTTCTGCAGGGAAAACGACATTGTTCAATCGGCTTACTGGTGAATCAAGATTTGTGGATTCTGGATTATTTACAACTCTGTCGACCATGAGTCGCGCCATAAAACTTAGTGACAATAAGGTGATCATATCCGATACTGTAGGTTTCATCAGCAAGCTTCCAGCATATATGGTAGACGCATTCAAATCAACCTTGCAAGATCTAACATTTTCAAGTCTAGTATTACTAGTGCTGGATGTGAGTCATCCATACGAAGTTATAAGGAAACAATTGTCGAGTAGTCTTATAGTAATGAATCATATAGGAATTCCGCTTGGTAAGATAGTTTATGTGTTGAATAAGGTGGACCTGGTGGATCAGGATTTGGTAAAGAAGACAATAGAAAATTTGGACATCCCCAATTCGGTTCATAAAAGTGCCATGATTTCAGCAAAAACCGGGATTAACATGGAAAGCTTACTAAAAATATTGGAATTAAAACTGTTTGACAACTGATAACGATCCTGAATATCCATTCCAAGTTTCGGTCCTTCGATTAGGGCATAGGTTGGTTAGAGATGATAGGACTAGTACCCACGTTGCATTAGTGTCTCGAGCATTTGGCTGCAAGAAAATTTACATGGCTTATTCAGACAATCGTATTGTTGACACGATTCAGGATATGAATGAAAGATGGGGTGGACAACAAGAATTTGAGGTAGAACTTGTTAATGACTGGAGATCTTTAATTAAGTCTTGGAAAAGGAATGCGGGAAATGTAGTTCATTTAACTATGTACGGAATCAATTTAAATAAGACGTTACCTCAGATAAAGGTCAAAAGTAACATATTGGTTGTGGTTGGTGCCAGTAAGGTACCTCGCGAGGTTTATTCTATGGCAGATTACAACGTAGCAATCGGCCATCAACCACACTCAGAAGTTGCAGCACTGGCAGTTTTCCTAGACAGACTTTTTGAAGGGAGAGAACTGGAGAGATGTTTTAAGAATGCCAAAATGAGCATAATTCCTAGTCAAGCAGGTAAGAGAGTAAGGTTAGAAGCCCGATAATATAGATTACCAATTAGTACCGATATTCTTAACCTAAAATAGCAATCACCTCTCAACTCATTGTCATGATTAGAAGAACTTCCATTTGGCAATTGTGGTAAGTTAATTTATCGAATATATATGGTTAGAACCGTTGATGGATCGAAGCGGGGGTTGCCAAGCCAGGTCAAAGGCGTGAGTTTCAATTTGAAACACGATGCTCAGACGATCCTTACTGGCTGAGAGACCTCATCCCTAAGGGGTTCATGGGTTCAAATCCCATCCCCCGCACCTATTGTAAGTAATTAACTAGACGGTAAACCCCATCAAGTCAGACCCAATACGCGGATAATTTAAATTCAATTGAATCTACGCGGACCGAAAAACATAACATAATCGTGTAATATAAATAAACATTCAATCGACTGACATGGCTAAACCATTGGATTATGATGCCTACTGGAAAAGATGGCTCAAGGTTTGTATTGAAGGCATAATAAAAGAACGTACCGAAAGAGAGCAGGGAGCCTATCAGATATACAACCCCCTTGACCAAGAATATCATGTGTCTGGTGTAAATAACTAAAGAATTGATTCTACAGTACTTCTCTGATTTAATCCGATAGAGACAGAGATATATTTCCCTTCTTCGGACCTTCTTAACAGCGGGGTGGGGAAGCCAGATCTTGGTGAGGCAAAGTTATCCCGGCGGGCTCATAACCCGCAGAGCGGTTTCCACTTCAATATTCCTCAGTGGCCGCAGGTTCAAATCAACCCCCCGCTATCTTTAAAAGCTCCGGCATTCAGTCCGATCATTAAAATGTCCTTTCCGATGAAAGGAGTTCGGGTTTGGAAATGGATATATTCCTGGCACGTATGGATATGAATTTTCTCGTCCAAACCTATGCAAGGGTTTTGTTAAGTGACGATGTGATTTATTGCTGGATAAGTAGAATCCTTCAACTATGTCACGTTTCACAGTAACATTATACTTTTTGATGGTTTTAATTTTGCACTCCTTGCACTGATATCCCTTACCCTTGCCCTCGGATTTCATACGTTTTCTACATACTTTGCATAAAGGATTCTGAGTATGGACAATTGAATTCAGTCTTAGAATGGCCAAGTACTCCAGGTTTAAAATCCTTGAATGGCCTCTCTGCTCCTCCCTAACCCCAAATCCAATATCAACAACATCTCCAATTACAAGTTGTTTTGCAATTCTTCCAAGATCAGTGGGCTCGTATACTGCAACAGGATATGTATCTCTAGCAATATCAGAGATCTCAAATAAAACATGGCCTCCTTGAAGTACATACGGAATCTTGCTTACTGTACCTCTAACGTACCCTGCCATGAAGGGCTTCACTTGAGAAAAAACCAATTGATTTTGCAAGTGCATATTAGTACCCTGATTTGTTCTGAAAACCATGTAACCCTCCAATATCTCAGTGGTTTGTAAGGAGAGTAATGACTGCAGAACTGTGATAGGATCTTCACCCCTAATTCCACAGAACACAGGATCGGGACCGTGAGGGGTAATCAAAATCCGGTTATGTACTGAATCAATATTGTTGAAAGTACGTGGGAAGGTTACAGCGCTCATTTTAAGCACTAATTGTTCGTTTAGCGACCTTGGAGTACCTACGTTTTCTTCGGTTCTGTAGGAGATTGCCTCAAACGTATGGTCTCCTTCCAATAGACAGCCTATGGCAGCGAGGGCCCCAATGGATCCGTGGCCATTTCCACATTTATAACATTGAATAGACTCATTTTCAATTATTTTCTCTGCGTCATTCAAACTTAATACGTTGTATAGAGCGGTTCGACTAAACTGTCTCACACTAGTAGGAATAGTAACCCCTTCATATGCGACGAAACCAGGGTTAGCACCGTTGCGAATGTCCGAATTTACAGAAATGAAGTTTTTGACGTAATCTATAATGTGTTCGCTTCCTCTAGTTGCGATCCGTAAACATACAGCCCCATTTCCCCTAGTCTTCCACGGAATATTAGGATTAAGTCTAATTAATAGAGGAAAATCAACAAACTTTATTTCATTTTTTTTAAGCAGGTAATCAGTTAGTTTAAAGGCCAAGTGCGTCGTACATTTTCCTTGAATAGAATCAGTATTATCAAAGCCAAGGTGCAAAATATTTAGATCTTCAGCCGTTTCACAAGCTGGCACTCGAATGGCAGCTTTTCTCAAGGTGAATCATATCCTGTACGTCCCCATTTAAACGTCAATTCGATGTACTCGACAACCATCTTTTGACAATACCAATTCACGATTTGGCTTCAAATCAGATCTTCTTGGATAGTGTGTATGGATTAAAAAGGCTAAAGAAAATAGGCTTACATTATAATTTTTCTCTACAAAATATACTGGCGAGGTATTCATCACTACAAATGATA
Organism: Nitrososphaeraceae archaeon; assembly: GCA_049591355.1. GTDB lineage: Archaea > Thermoproteota > Nitrososphaeria > Nitrososphaerales > Nitrososphaeraceae > TA-21. The sequence goes on along the minus strand of JBAWET010000396.1, from coordinate 8,231 downwards.
CCTCAAAGTGGAATAGTGTCAATCATCTTATCTCCTTTATTAATTATACTGCACTCATCCATAAAGGAGATACTACCTTATGATGTACAGCGATTCGACGTCGCGAAAATTAGTTTTGGGAAAATGTTCGACAATTATGGGAAAAGAAATTTACCAAGCTAATCAGGTGAAAGGGAATGGTCTCAGTATGTAAGATGCCTATTAGGAGAGAAATTTCTAAGTAAAAATTTAATCATAATAATCAATTGTTTGTTCCGAAAGCCTACGTGAGTTGTTAAATATAGTAGAAGAACAATGATTGTTTGGAACCTCAACGTATAAGCCATCACAAGAGTACATAATAAACTAGTGAAATGCGTCTATACCTGGAGAATTGCTGGTAAATGGTATATTCACATTAGTTACTTTCGACATATTTAAAACACCGGAACTTCACCAGCTATAAGATTGGCTGATTCGTTCGGAAGAGATATTGTAATTCATCATCTGGATTTGTTATTCAATATTAAGTCATCTGACATATTGACTGAGCTTCACTTCATTTATTCAAAAAAAACAGGGAGAATCAAAAGTTTTGGTTCAAAAGACTTAAGCTTTGGTACACTCAGGTCTGACGGTGGCATTGCCCTAACCATCGAAGGAGCGCAAGCTCTGTTTAAAACTATAGATTTTCGGGAAAACTGCGTCATTCCAATACAAGAAGCGATCCCGTTTATTAGAGAAGGGAAATCATTATTTTGTAAACATATTCTATGGATAGGTTCCAACATCAAGGTCGGCTCAGAGTGCGTGGTAATAGATAATGATGGAAAAATACTGGCAGTAGGAAAATCATTGATTTATTCTCTCTGCTTTAAGTCGAACGTCAAGAGGGGCATTGCAATTAAAATCAGAAAAGGATTAAAAAGTAGAGCTATTAATGAATGAGTTGAAATGATGCGATCAGGCAACCGCGACATGAGGCGCATGTTGGACAAAATGGGGCTTGAAATGAAGGATTTGGGGAATGTAGAAGAAGTAATAATTAGAACTGAAAATAAAGAGTTCTACCTATCTAAACCTCAGGTTATCGAAATGAAGGGAAAAGATAGTACAATTTTTCAGATAGTTGCAACGAGTATAGAAGAATCTCAGAGGGAAACGCCATCGATCAAAGAAGAAGATGTCATACTAGTAATGCAACAGGCCTCAGTATCTAAAGAGAAGGCATTAATTGCTTTGACAGAGTCCAAGGGAGACATAGCTCAGGCGATATTAGGCCTCACGACATAATCATCACACATGAGCAATAGAACTTGATATCTGAAGGTTATTCCATATGCTACAAACTCAAATTTGCTGGTCGACGATTCGCATAAGTTGCTAAATATATAATTAATTATTTCGCTGCTGCTCGACCTGAACCTGTCTAAAATCAGACTACAAGGCACTAGTAGATGAGAAAATACCGCTTACTGCACTTTTTTGATTCACTAGGTGTACGAGGGTCATTTTTCTAGATTTCATTTGGAGAACCAATCAATTAATATATACTTTGAATAATTCATTCGAATGGGATAAATGTCATCGGTGGAGAGTATAGTAAGTGCTCTTTCAGAGCTGGAGTCTGACATTGATAGTCTTTCATCAAAAGTGGACGAAATGAAGAAGAGTCTCATGGTTCACTCTGAACAGGAAATCTCCAACATTCGAGAGAGAGTAATTGAAATCGCCAAAGAAGAAGCGGGAAAAATAATGAATATCTCAAAGGAAGAAGCTGAGAAGGAATCTGCTAAAATTTTGGAAGAAGCTGATCAAAACTTGACTAAAGTCAGAACTAACATTGAGTCGTCGTTTAACAAGTGCGTTGAAATTGTGCTAAAATCAGTCTTTGCAGGCAAAGCATAACGCAAAAAATAACTATTTTAAAATCTATCACTTGCGATAAAACTCCATATGACCGCAAGTGAAACAACGAAATTCTGTTTCATTATTTCTTACAAGAAATCTCACGCCCAGCCAGTCACCGCAAATAGGACGGTTAGCACCCATAGTTTACCTCAATATAATTATTGCCAGATTATAACGAGTTATGAAATGCAGGTTAGTCACCGTGCTTCTCCCTATGTTTATCTTCTTTTCTTGTCGAAGATAATCAACTATCTCTTGGTCGCTCCAGCAAGGAAACTAAAATAAATTTCTAAAAGCAACTATAGTAATGAATTAAGATGTTATTTAATATAAGATACAATATACTTCGTCTAGAAATTCGTCATCATTTACCGGTTTTTGAATGAAGTGTCTTTGATTCAGTTTTGGCGATACATCAGTTTTTGAAATTGTCATAATTATGCAAATCCCTTAAAGCAGTGAGAAAAAGAACCTTAATTTTATTATCTTTCGACTTAATTTTGGAGTATAATTCGAATCCATACATATCGGACATTTAACATCAATTGCGGCAAGGTCGCAATTTGCGGTCTTGAAAGTTCCCAATGCTGCATTGGGATCCGTTAATATGTCAACTTCGAACCCAGACGTTTCCAGTATGCGTCCTAAAGTTCGTGCGGTATCAATTTCATCGTCAACTACAAGTACTCTTCCCTTTGTTTGACTCATCCCAAAGTAATAGCACTAACCGTTCTACTTGTTACTTCGGTTCTAAAAACCTCGCATTATTCGATATCGAATCCCGCTCATCTAAGAGCAGTGAGCTTTAAACGACTCTGTTAAAATTGGGCCGTTTCACTAGTAATTATTTTCTTGCAAATAGAAATTGCTTTTTTATTCTCAGACGATCAGGAAAATTTAATAAGGATCTTGGGATACGCGACCATGATGGAATTCCCCTGAGTATTCTTACTTTTCCTAAGAAGGTAATAGTAGCAACTGTAAGCGGCAGAGATTACTACAGGATTGTAACTATGTTAAAGAGTTTTGGACTCAATTTTATCTCAATGCTGCCTGAGGAAGCATCATTATCAGATGCAAAAGTAATAATTACGACTGAGAGTGAAGCGCACATAATAAAAAAGGAGAGTGTGATTGTTTATTCAGAGATTAACACATACCCCATTGTGTTTAAGGCAAGAATCTTGAAAAACATGATTGGTAAGTTTCATGATGATATACTCATAATAGGAGTTGACCCTGGCCATAGAATTGGTATTTACATATTATATCTTCATGATGAGCTTGAACGGACCGTGCAAAGTTCAACTCGTGATGCCATCAAACTAATAACAATTTTGTTAAAAGAGATACATGCTAAAGAAAAAATTGTTAGAATAGGAGATGGGCACACTTCAATAGCCCATTGTATTGCCTCTGAGATTAAGACGCGATTCCGAAACAATGTTAGAGTTGAGATAGTGGACGAGTTTGGTACTTCGCGGAAGAGTAGCTCCAATAGAAGAGGAATTAGAGACGAGTCTTCTGCAAAGAGTATCGCAATGAAAAAAGGTTATACCTTATAATCAATTTCCCCCATTTAAGATTAGAATAATTATTGTACACAGTCATGATAGGTACCTGTCTTAACTTATGAATCAAGATATCAATAATCATCATTTCAGGTGACCGAGAAAAATAGAATCCAGACTGGCAAATAACAATATTGCAACGTTATATCTAATATTGACATAACTAACCTGTCAAAGATAGAATTTTTGCAATATCCTTAAATAATAAACATGATAATATATTATAGAGGATATAGATTTCTGAGATGAGTTGTAAGGGAATATGCACTCGGCATAAAGCACAAAAGCCAGTTGGGCATGGAAGATACGCTAGTGGCCAAAAGAGATGTCAGATATGCGAGATATTTATAAAATGGGACGGTCTGTGGTGTCCTTGTTGTGGATATCGTCTTAGAACGAAGCCAAGGAATTTGAAATACAAGGCCAAGCTGCGAGCACGAAAAGATCAACAACCCTTGAAGATGATCACTTCAATGGCAGTACATTAAAAATCACAAATTCTAATGACTGACACAGCAGGTACCCAAAATTGCAAAGAAACTATAGTAAATTCTAGAACCGGCAGGGTTTTTTTAGTAAGATATCTAGATTTCCAAAACGGTTGTGTTTTATCGATATCTGAAGATTTGCACAGACTCGGAAGCTTATATGTGTCGACAGCATTTGCCAACAGTGTCCGTACTGCCAAAGTCATACCCAGTATTACCGATTCGTTGTTCCTAAATGCTATTTCTGAACGAGTTGCATCGATGATAAACGGACTCGCCATAGTGAATTTCAGTTCCAAGAAACAGCTCAACAATTCAGATATGGAAGACATTACAGATGAGATTCTCAAATTCATTAAGAGATGAAACTATCTTAAAAGATAAAATGACTAGAAACAAACGAAGCAATGATCTCTCAGGATTAGAAGAATTCCTAAATTTATTACACCGTTCAAAAGAAATTGTCACTATTAAAAAAATAGTAAGTCCGAAGTATGAAATTGCAGCAATAGTTAGTAGGCTGGACAAGGGGAAAGCAGTGCTGTTTGAATCAATAAAGAACAACAAATTAAGGGTGACTGCAAATATTTTGGGGACTCGCAAAAGAATTGCCCTTGCAATTGGTGCCCGAAACGAAGACGATATAGATGAAAGGATAAATGTAGCTGTTTCGAGGCCAATTACACCAAAATCCTCTCAGGATGTCATTTGGAAAAAGAAGGCCAGGAATCTCTTTGATTTGCCTATTGTTACTCATTTTGAGAAGGATTTTGGCCCGTATATAACGTCCTCTTTGGTCTTTGTTCAGAACCAAGAAACAGAATCTCAGAATTTATCCACTCATAGATTGTTGAGGTTAAACGATACTTTTATGGTGATCAGAATGGTTGAAGGACGACATCTTCACAAATGTTATTCCTACGCAAAAGAACATGGAGAAGACCTACGTGTTTCGATAATTATCGGTGCTCATCCGGCCATATCCATAGCATCTGCCTACCAAGCATCTTATGGCGAAGATGAGTTGGGAATTGCTAATGCTCTGATGGGTGGACGACTCTTAGTTACTAAGGCTCCCCTCTCAGGTCTGCAGGTCCCAAGTCGGTCGGAAATCCTCATGGAAGGACGAATACTTCTAGATCAAGCAAAGTCCGAATGCATGGTTGAGATGCTCAGGACTTACGACATGAAGCGAATTCAACCGATTTTTCAACTAGACAGAATATATTATCGTGACCAATGCATTTACCACGATATCCTTCCTGGTTACGGTGAACATCGCTTACTCATGGGCATTCCTATCGAATCCAGAATCCATCATGCGGTAAAAAACGTTGTTCCTACCACGGAGAATGTACATCTAACAGATGGTGGATGCAATTGGCTCCACGCAGTGATCCAGATTAAGAAAAGACTTGAAGGAGAGCCAAAGAATGCTATTATAGCGGCATTTGCTGCACACCCATCGCTCAAGATGGCTATCGTGGTCGATGATGACATTGATCCAAAAGATCCTATTCAGGTGGAATACGCAATAGCGACTAGATGTCAAGCTGATAGAGATTTGATAATCGTGCGCAATGCTAAAGGTTCAAGTCTGGATCCTTCAAGTGATCAAGAAAACTTGCTAACGACAAAGCTTGGAATAGACGCAACAGTCAGCAAATTCAAGGAGAAAGATAGATTTGAAATTGCTAGAATCCCAGGACTGGAAAAAACCAGGTTAAGTTATTACCTGTGATTTTGCGGTTTAGTCGTCTGTAATACTGAACCCTGGTTAGCCTTAAATCCTACTTCCTCTGAACCGTGATCAAATCCTTGTTGTTGCGGTAGGAGCGATTGTGTAGTTTTGTTCAGGGCCAAGTTATACTAAAGATGCGGCTATGTAGTTTTGCCAGACCAAGCTAATGTAATTTTACGTAATATGATTCTAGATCCAAGATAGACTGCTATTCTACATGCAATATCCTACTAATAATAAGTCTGTAATTTCTGATTTCAATTCTTACTGGGTCTCAGATATCAGAATAGTAGTCGGAATATGGATATCCAATACGTGCTCGATAACCTGTGTCTAATGGCTTAAATATCATTTTCGGTTATATAAGCAGTGATAGCAAGGATGAAGCCCAACAACTTTGCAATGAGAGACTGACATCTTGAACACGTTGAAAAGGTTATTCTTCGCTACATTAAGGGCCTTTCTGACGATGCCTCTTCCTTTGAGAAAAGAAATTTTAGAAAGTATAGTAACGTCGCGAGTTGTTCCAAACAAATAGAATATGATATGAAGCATGGAGTTACTGTAGAAGAGGTCATCGCAGTATTGCAGAAGATAAGACATGACGATTCCTATTCTGAATTCAGACAAATTCAGGAAGCAGTACAAAGACTTGACGATCTTGAACGACAGTTAATATCTCCCAAGTGGGTCACTCGATGGTAGATCACAATATGTCATTAGAAATTATCGTATTATATTACCGGAAATTTAATACAACCGTATTTCTTTTTAATCGTTTAAATTAGATGGATTGATTAGTAAATTGCCCCAAACAAGATTTTCTGAAGGAAACTTAATAGTGCTATATGCTAATTTTAAGGCCGATGATAAAAAGACTGATGGAATACCCGAATATCTAAATGAAAGACTAAAAACCTTTACAAACGTTTATGGGAGAATTTTGAAATCAAAGCCAGATAGGCTCAAAACTGAGATACTTCTTGTTTCTTCAGATGCAACTCTGGGAAACGAAATAAAACAATTGTTATGCAACAGTAACTACATCGACGTATCAAAGATTACGATTGTTTCAGACAAATCTACATTAGCTGATGCCCTCGAGTTTGTTTTAAAGAGTATAAAAGAAAGAGCTAATCCGCCAACAGTCTATGTGATAGCCTCTCATTGGTATAGAGAAATTTACGATGCTATTGAGACAAAGTTCAACGGATACCAAACGCATTTTGAAGGCGCGTTGGACCATAGACCTATGGAGGAAATAGTTAAAGAGAAACAAAGGGAGACACCCAAAAAAGGAATTGAGTTTTACAAGGATAAAGCAAAAAATAAGGCACTAGATTTGTTACTAAATCATATCTTCCCTGATAAAAAAGAGAGTTAAACAGATTATATAATTAATCCTAAGGTTTAATATCCTCATGCTAGCCGGATAATTGATACGCGGTCATCGTCTAGTTTGGTTAGGACACTGGCCTTCCAAATACTGCAAATTCGTCGATGCAGGTGAAGAAAGCCCGCAACCCGGGACCCCACCTTTAATATGAAGATGGGGCGGGAATTCAAATCCCGGTGACCGCATGTTTTTTGTATTAAATATTTGCATTTGGCAAGTTTAGAAAATATCAAGATTTTTATATCATGGTTTGGTTAAAGTCATTATCTTTTATGCCTGATGTAGCTAATTCTAGATCCTTAACACGAAATAAACATGAGCTGTTTGATCATGTGCTTGCAGCCATTCTTAAGAGTGGCAAGGAAGGTGTGTTTCAGACTGAAATCTGCAGAGAATTTTCACTAGATAGTAGGGATGGTTCTAGGCTGGCGGGCAACCTAGAAAAACAGTCATTGATATCCAGGGAGAAGGTACTTCACAAAGGAAGATGGACCTACAAACTCATAGTAAAGAAATCTCCTATGGTGGACGGTCATAAGAGAAGGGTTGTTCAGATCACTTCTGTAGAGGGTGCACCGTGCTTCAGTTGTTCTTATCAGCACTCCTGCTCTTCTGAAGATGAAATGACACAATACAGTCCGTCTAGGTGCAGTTGGATCGAAGAATGGGTAATTGCAAGCTTTGACAAAACAGTGGCAAATGAAGGTGGCAAGAGACTGAATGGCGATCTAGAGATATCCCCGTCGGGATAAAAGTTTGTTGTAATAGTCAGGGTAAACTGCTTTCGAATACTTTAGGCAAAGTTGTAAAGGCCGAATCGATTTGTGCTTCTCCTTTCACTGACCAAGTCATTGAACGTGCTATATTTGAGTCGTTGCCTAATTTTTCAAATAGAAATGAAGTTTTTGCAGAAGGCTTAATAACGAAAGTCGATGGGAGCAAAATGGTCTTTCCAGGATATAGTTGTGGACGTCCATTTATGGGGACATCTTCGTATGATAAAGTGCTTGTACCCAATGAGCTATCATTGCCAGTTAAGTTGTAATCAATTCTAGAGGTAGTCAGTGCTCTGTCAGTGGGGTTAAAGAATGCGAAGACTACTTTCAATGAAATTGTTTTGTTTACGTCATTTAGGCTCATTTCTT
>JBAWET010000395.1:0-7486 GCA_049591355.1 Nitrososphaeraceae archaeon | reverse complement strand
GAAAAAAGATATCACACGGACAATTTTGGGAGCAGTAGAGATGGCCAAGCTGGTGAAGAAAAACAATTACGACGAACTTGTTCTAACGCTCTAGAACAAACATCATGTCTCTAAGCTAGACCATTATATATCGTTAGGGATGAACAACAGGTCAATCCATGGGTCTATAATGATGGAAAGACTATCCTGGTCTACCTATTTTGTGAGGTCTTCTGCTTTGAGACTAGTTCCACACCTACGACAAGAATATGTTCTTACACTTTCCTGTGCTTCGGAGACAATTACTGTATTGGGACTCAGATCCGTTTCACAATTTGGACATTTGGCTGACACAGTTTAGTTTTGTTCCGCGGAGAAAATTTAAACTTATGTTTCAGAATTGACAATATGTCTACTTCTTACAAACTGGTAGAGGGGGGCTTCAAGTACATATTCACACCAGAACTGCGTACATTTGATAAATATGTTCAGATATCTTCTTCCCGGTATAAAACTAGGATTATAACTTAGTTATTACACTCTTCTTATACTTGGAATTGTTAACTCACTACGAATGTCCAATAGATTGAAGAGTTTCTATACTGTTATGGCATTAGCCATACTTACTACTTTAATTTATGTTCAGATGGGTTCGTTGAACAGGTTAGAATCAAATCTTCTAGTAACTGCAGCCGAAACAGGAACTGAAACCGCTGAAGAACAAGCACATGAAGAAAATCCCAATGCGCAGAAGGGCTTTTCTCCAGCTGGCCATCCTCCGAATATAACACAAGTAGCAAACAACTCTGTCGTACCCAATGGGTTTGCTCTCTCGAGTCTAGTAGCTCAAGGCTCGCCCGTTTTTGGAAATCAGTCTGCATCCGTTACAATAATAGAATTCGGAGATTTTCAATGTCACTTCTGTGGGAGATTTGCAATGCAAACTGAGCCCTCGCTTAATTCGACATACTTTCAGACAGGGAAAGTAAATTTGGTCTTTAAACATTTTGTGACACATGGTCCCGACTCATTTAGCGCTGCGATGGCCTCGCAATGTGCCAATGACCAAGGAAAGTTTTGGAACTTTTATGAAACATTGTACAATAATCAAGGAGAAGAGAATTCTGGCTGGGCAAGTGCAAATAATATGAAGAAATTCGCTGCAGGAATTCCTGGGATGGATGCCCAAAAATTTGATTCCTGCCTCGACAGCCAAAAATACAAATCATTGGTGGAAAATGATACTAACCTTGCGTTTGGATCAGGTTTCCAAGGCACTCCGACTTTCATAATCCAAAAGAATAATGGTTCAGACCGAGAAGTGTTACTAGGTGCATATCCATTCCCATCATTTCAGGCAATAATTGATAAGAAGATTTCTGGAGATTAAGCTGGTGAATGACAAACAAAAAAACTATGCCTATAACAATTTCTTGGCAAGATTCACTAATTCTATCCTTCAGAACGGTCTTTTCAAATTGGCCATATTTGGTAATAACAGGGGGAACAGCAACGGTATTCTGGATTGTCTTTAATGTATTTGACCAATTGCTATTCTTTTCGCCTATTGTAATATTTTATCTACCAGATGATGCGGTAATAGGCTTCATTCTTGCAACAATGACCTCAATTCTTTTGGGAATAGTAGTCAGTATGAATGTATATGTGTTTAGACATTCAAAACTGAAGATAGGACTTGCCGCTTTTTTCTCTGGCTCAACTGTAAGTGTGCTTTCAAGTACATGTGCCAGTTGTTCCTCATTCGGATTCCTTCTTGTTTCCTTCTTTGGAGGAACAGGTGTTGCTGCATCGAGTTTTTTGTCTAATTATCAGACGCCTTTACGTATCCTTTCAATTGCACTTCTGACATGGGCATTATTCTCAATAGCTAACAAGCTAACCAGCAGCTGCGTTATCAAATATGACTAATCAAAATAACCAATTCATTTGTGGAAATTGAAGGATGTCACTAGATCGTTACTCAAAGACAATAGTCCATAATCATTCAATAAATTTGAAATGTCTTGATTTGCAAGTATTAGATTATTTTGTCACAATTAGGATTAAAATGATTCCCAATACTTGTCGAAATCTATGTTTGTGCAACCAGAATACTTTCTATTCCGCTATCATCTATTATTGTCTTGATGAGTTTCGTACGCTCATGTTGTCCTATTTCCGCCGAAGATTGTATAGAATCAATTGCCTTTAGCTTCCAATAATTATTGACTCCCTTTTCTACAATGAGCTGGGCGTGATACACAACAGCTCCTAGACATGTAAGCGAAAAACTACCTTTAATTCTCCGTACCAATCCTGCCTTCAATAGTTGTCTCATTCTGAAGTAATACTGCTTCTTTGAGAGTCCTTTTGTCTCTTTCAATACTTCACTCTCAATACTTCCTTTGGCAATGGAACGAAACATATCAAGGGACTTGCTATCTGAAACTGCTTTTAATACATCTTCTACAGAAACTCTCTCCATTGTCTATAACTTACCTTTGTATATTTCTTGTTTCAATATCTATTTATAGGCACTTTAGCGACGTGTAGAGAAGCGTGCTAACAATTTTCCAATATAGGAAAAAATATGCTTAATTCCTAAGAAGCTCATTAATGCTTATATAAATAATATAAGGTATAATTAATGCACCAAGAGACTGTTCCAATACTAGCCGAGGATGTATTCGCTTTATTGGGAGATAAGCAGTCTGTTGAGATCCTGATTGCCTCATCTGCTGGATTACAGTCGACTTCAAATGGCATTGGTAATCAAACAAAGAAGCAGTATTACGTAAGATTGAAACGTCTGGTGGACTTTGGGTTGATCGAGAAGCATCAATCTATTTACAAATTAACATCATTTGGTTCAATTGTTTACGAAAACCATTTGAAGACAATGGACAAGATAATCCCAAATTACTGGCAGATAAAAAGTATTGATGTCTTAAAAAGTAGGCATGATTTTCCTCTTGAACAGAAAGAGAAGATAATGAATGAGTACATTGAAACTACGAACATGAACGAAGTTCTCAATGCAACTCAACTTTCAAGTTTTAGTGTCGTAAAAAAGTTTGATGACCTAATAGTTGAAGTCCTTAAAATTATGGATAATGCTGAAAAGGAAATTTACTTTGCGACGAGATACCATGATCCTTATGTTTCAACCAAGGTTTTCGAGAAACTTAGTAAGGGTGTTACAATTCACATATTGGACGGCAATCCAGAACAGATTAGCGTTGAGAGCAGACTTGCTGCTATAATTAGGACACCTCCAAATAGAGAAACTGCACAGATGGTGAAGAAAATTACTAGATCACCAAGATTTGATCTGAAGAGACTGCCTGAATTACCACTCAGCTTTATGGTTGTAGATGGAATTCAAGTGGTCTATGATACTGTAAATTTCATCAATCCAGAACAATTTACAATCGCAATATCAAAGTATGACGATACTTACACTGCGAAGCAATTTATTGATTACTTTAAAACGTTATCTAAGGATGCTACAACTCCAAAACTATTGGAAGAAATGCGAGTTCGTGCGAACAGATGAAGCTAGACTAGTCATAGTTCTCGGGCAAATAGTTCTCAATAGTAGTCACTGATAATTTCGCCAAAAACAAAATAATTGAGGTTTAATCAGAACTGTTCCCTATTGATACACTTATCGACATGGCCCCATCTCCTTCAATTTCCATGTGATGATTGCTATCGCGATATTTTTTAAGGTATCAAATACTAAAGAATTACTTACTGTCTTTTCGAGACGGTGGCCCGATTCATAGAGGGGGTATTTGCGTATGTGTTTATGGTTTATAGTATATGAGGAAAAAGGTCGAAAACACAGTCATACCTAGAATACCTACTAAGTTCTAAATTACTACCTGGTTTAAGTATGATAGCTTTCAATCGTATGCGAGATGAAATCTTGCAATCATCTAGAAAAAGCAAACCTCCAGGCTGACACTATGTACTTCTTAATGTGCAAGTCCTTTTATTGGTCCGCATCTTATTTCACAAATCCCGATAAGCATATTTCCATATGTCCTGTATGTTGTAGCAACAAAATAGAATGCTTACCCATTTTTGGACCCTGAGCGGGACGGGTCCTAGATATGATAGTGATTAAAGAGAATTTAAATTGCGTCTTCGCGGTGCATCAAGAGAGCAAACTTTGCGTAAATACTTTAATCCCTTGCTTAGTTTTCACGGGACAATTTTGTATGTCGTGTAAATCTTCAATACTCTAACTTGGTAGCCATATGTCCGCGTATTATAGAGATGTTTGAACTCGAGCTATTTTATGATTTTATGTTTATGGGGGATTGCAATTAGGTGTACCTTTCTTTTGGTAACCGTGGCAAGCTGATACCCGTGGCAAGCCAATATCAATATCCTAATTACTTATTGGCGCTCTACTGCGCGTCTATCCCAGTTAGCACATGTTGCAGCTGCCTCATATGTGCTTTGTAAGAAAGAAAGCAAGACATCATCTGGCGATTTCGCTGTGCGGACCACATCGTAAGGTAGCAAGAACATACCCATAGCGGTATGATAGAACCCTTCTGGTGGCTGAATGGGATAGTCCTTAAAGCCCTGAGGCTCCGGGTAGGCATAAGCATAGAATGCCGGTTGTTCGACCGGACCGCCGCCTGGCCAGAAACCGCAACTGCTTACTTCGTGAGAATAGGCTTCCACATCGACAAAACGGGCCACGTATGGTGTGCCGGGGTGCGCAGGCGCTCGACGTCCTGAAAACCGTGTGACAGCCAGATCGAATCCTCCCCAGAAAAAATGTATTGGGCTGACCTTTCCTATGAAACGAGAACGAAATTCCCTTAGTACCCTAGTGCTCTCGACTAGAATGCGCCAAAACCGATTCGCATATTCGGGATCATAACTCGCATGTTTCTGATCCTGCTCAAATGGAATTCGATCTGAGACTTCGGTTGGAGTCGTCCAAATGTTTACAGATATCCCAAGTGACTTCAAGGCGGCCATTGTTTCTTGATAAAATTCAGCTACCGACATGGGTCGCAAAGCGATTGTCTTGCGGGAACCGTGACTCGTTTCAATGAGCAGGAGGTGGGCAATGAAATCAAAGTCTATTTGGAAGTGTTGACCTTTATAAGTCATAATGGATGTAGTTAGTCCGCGTGGTGTGACATACAAAGTAACGTTCCACCAATGATTTTCGAGCGGCGTGAGCTTGAGCCGGATCTTGCCTACCACCTGGGTCCACATATGCAGCGTTTCAAATGTGTCTATCCATTCTGCCAGTGGCAGTTCTGGCCAAGGATTGCTAGTCATTGGTAATCTAATTTGCCATAGGATGTATTCTGAATAGTAATTATTATCCCTGTCCTGCTGCTGATCTTATTTTTATTATTTTTCATCTCGAGGGAGATATCCCAGAAAATAGAAAGCTGGATGACCTGATAGGCCCATCACCTTATCGGGTTTAACTTTTATAATTACCCTCTTGTCCTTTGGTTTCCTGTAATAATATTTTCCTATACCAAGATATCTCTTTGCAAGTTTATGCAGGTGTTCGTCAGCTCCTTCGCTTGTCATTTCTACGACCCTTCCTTTGATTGTCACCATATTGTATGGATTAAACTGATCAACTAAAGAGATCCCAACACGAGGTTCCTTTGATACGTGCCTAGTTTTTGCCGAAGCTTCAGAAGTGTTTATTAAAATTAAATCGCCTTCCATATCCGCCCAGACTGGAGTCACGTGAGGAGAACCGTCTTCGGATAATGTAGCTACAAAGGCAAGATTCCTGCGACCGAAAAGTTCAGATATGTTTTCTCTTGTAATTGTAGTGACACCTGCCGATAAATCGGGTGACTTAAGGTTTGCACTGCCGGAAGGCAGGTCATCAAAAATTTCTACGGCGGGTTTATTCCTTCGCATGATATTTACTCCATCTGTTAGAATATAAGTTGTTCTCGAAGGAATTCCAATCTGTCGGTCTTTCGACATAAGTACTAAGGGAAGGATGACAGTCTATAAAATTCATCAATGTCAATTTCTGGCATGCGTATATACCTTGGTGTCATCACTATAACAATGAATCTAACAGCTTATTTTGTCGGGATTGGTATGCTTTGAGTAACAAAAAAGAAGCGCTACAAACAGAAGATTTAATTCGAAAATTTGAAGAATTCCAAAAGGCTTGCAAGACTATCTTGCCTGGAGTGAATCGACATCTTATCGAAGATCTTATTTTGCATCAACAGCAGAATTCGAATACAGAATATATGTACAAAATTGAAATCTTTACTAAAAAAGATGCGGATGTGAATAAAATTAAAAAGGCAATCCTGGATAAAACAGGCATGGTCCCAGAGGTATTTGACGATGGTACACACTATGTCGTAAATCAAAAACTAACTTTAGAAACGCTCAGAGAAATCGTACAGTGTGACCATAATATTTTAGAAGTTACTGGCGAATACATTGGCAATGAAGGTTTGAAAGAGTCCGAGGTATAAGTAATCGTCATCGCCATGCCATAACGAATTACATTCATTCATACTCAATCATTTATGAAGCCTGAGTTACTGTCGAGCTAAATAAGCAACTGAATATTATTTTGCTCCGATATTAACTGTTTGCACAAACTAACTGAGTATTTCAATCTAGTTTTATTTCCATGCCGTATTTAGCTGCTAAACTAGGAAGTTTTTGTTTTTGTCCGTCGGTAAATGGTGGAGGCTGTATGTTGATGTCTGAAACTTCTAAACCTATATCAACAAAAAGTTGCTCCATTCCGGGTGGAGATAGCACAATTATCAGTTTTGCAGTTTCGTTAGTTTCATTTTTGAAACTATGCAAAACATTTGGTGGGACATTAACAAATGTTCCTGGTTTGGCTTCAATCCTTTTTTTGTCTATCTTAAATGTTAGTTGTCCATCAATCACATAAAACCCTTCATGTTCCCGTCTTTGAATGTGTGGAGCAGGGCCGCCTCCCGGAAAAACTTTAGCTTCGATAAAGCTGTAAGTTCCACCTGTGTCTTCCTTTGATGCAACAATTGTATTTATGTCACCAGCTAAGGCAATATGTTTTCCTTTATTTGGTTCAACAATTTTAACCTCAGTATTTTCAGAATAACCCATATTTTGTACAATGGTATGCATATCTTATAAATAAATCTCAAAGAGCGTAGGGCCTAAATATATGGATTTTAGGCCATTCTTACGCATAGTAACAGCCTACCGAGAGTGGATGGACTACATTATATAGGCTGTTACTGTTAGCTGAAACTCGTAGGGACTCTGTGAATTTAGATAGTCATCTTGCCTTAATTTCCTCAGGCGATTTCCACCTGATACACCAGCGGTTAAGTTCTTTCATCACCGTTTCAAGCTCTCGTGCTCGGCTCGTAAGACGGTATTCGACTCTTGGGGGTATTTCTGGATAAATCTGTTTGGAAATTAGTCCTTCACGATCAAGTTCAAGTAGTCTTTCAGATAATACGGTGCTACTTATACC
>JBAWET010000394.1:0-1842 GCA_049591355.1 Nitrososphaeraceae archaeon | reverse complement strand
AAGCATACTACGATTTGGTTGGATGGAGTAAAGGTAGTAGACATGGACGACCCATCATATAGCAGTACTGCAGATATGTCAGGAGGATATATCGGACTATACAACGAAGATGCTTCAACTGCCTTTGACAAGGTGACTGTAACACCCCAGTGACTACTCAAAGATAGGTTCTGACTAATTAGTAATTTGCTAAAACGATACAAAGGCGTATGACGGGTTTGTCAATTTACTAGATAATTTCTGGAATAAACCTAAACAATGTCCAGAATCACTTATTTGTCTGTCGATTTCTTATATCTATATATCCTGTGTTTTTGATGAAAATGACTTTAAGATCTTTACTAACCCGTGATTCTTCTATCCATATGGAAGTTTTATTTATCAGAGTAACAAATGTCTAATCCTCTCCTCAAGTACTGTATTATTGTGATTGCATCCTTGCTTGTTATGTTTGGGCACGTATCTTTTTCCCCTGTAAATGGTATTACCAACGAATCCTGCTTGATCGAAAGCAAATCGTCTGTAACTACTAGAGATAACACCAAAGATAACAGTGCTTCTAAAGTATTGGATGGAAATATGAGTTGGACTTCTGCTTCAAAAGATGCTTGGCTAGAAATTGACTTGGGCAAAAATATGAGAGTTTGCTTTGTGGACATAAGCTGGTTTAATGGTGAAAAATCTATTCCGTTTGTAATTTCTGTATCTTCTGTTTCAGGTGCTGATTCTAAAGTCGTTTTCGTAGGTAAAACCATCGCGACCATGTCTGAATTAGAGAGATACGACTTTCAAGATGTATCTGCGAGATATTTGAAGATATCATTCCCATCGAATAAAAAAAGTTTTCCAGGAATAACTGAACTTAACTTATATACTTATCATCCAACCGACCGTAGTTCAAGATTGCCCGTGCTGCCCAACCTACCTTTATATGACAATTTTGAAAATAAATCCAATACTGACAATAAATGGTCGGTTTTGTATACAGGGCACGGCCTTGCTGGCATAATTACCGAAAAGGATGACGTCAACGTTTATCAGATGTATCCCAAAAAATCTATGTCGGCAAAAGAAACTCATGCAACTTTAGTGAGTTCTAAGGACAAATTCTCTAATTTCAGGTTAGTTGTCGATGTTAGAACGGACCAGCAACTGAGGCAAAACTCGGAACCCAATATGTGGGAAGCAGCTTGGATCTTCTTCCGCTACACTGACACGTTTCACTATTACTGGTTCTCGCTCAAACCTAATGGTTTTGAACTGGGAAAGAAGGATTGCAATAGCTGTGTTGATCCAACCGATGGACAAATTATTCTATACACAGCAGCGCTACCCACTCTAAAAATTAGTCAATGGTCACAGTGGACAATAGAAGCCGTAGACAACAACATTATAGTTTCAATTGACGGTAACAAAATAATAACATTTAAAGACAAGAATATGAGCAAGGAGTTGAATAATGGTGAAATCGCCATGTATTCTGAGGATGCCAAGGTTAGCTTTGACAACTTCTACCTGTCCCAATTAAAATGAAAACTATTGATTGCAACATTCAAATCAGACATTAACCTAGGAGGCTTGATTTCGATCCGTTAATGGATATCATATCTTTTGATCAGTTCTACAACTGTCTGTTTATCATCATATCAGCTATCCGACGTCCCATATTGTTGTTTGATATCGAAACTATTTAGTCTGATTCGACGCATGAGATGTGGAGGAGGCTACTTTTTGGGCGAAGATCAACGGCTACTGACAACGAATTGAGTATCCACCTTAGCCACCGGGATCAAATGATAATTTCAAGACACCGAGATACTGCGGCATATAACGATGCTAAGC
>JBAWET010000393.1:0-7574 GCA_049591355.1 Nitrososphaeraceae archaeon | reverse complement strand
GTCGCAGTGGACAAGATGCTCTTGAAAATCGCTGGAAGAGGTAAAGCGGTAATTACAAGCTACACTTTGCCATGGCTGACACACAATCCGATGACATTTTGGCTAAGTGCGTCGCAAGCAAGCAGATCAGAGAGAATGGCAAGGCGTGACAACATCTCCGTTCAAGAAGCTTTGGATGTAATCAGAATAAGAGATGAGGAAAATAAGGTAATTTACAAGAAAATTTATGGCTCTGAATTTGGAAAAAATTTCGAAGTATTTGATTTCGTACTAAATACGGAACTTTTCACGCTAAAGTCACTTATAGACATTTGTAAAGAAATTGTAAAAAGGACGAGAGTGGTATAGTAGGAACTTGCATTAAACATGTCATCTAACAGACTTGGTGAGCTCATTAAAATAGCCGATGAGGTGACAAATAAAAAATTTGGATACCCTCCCTACGACCGACCCATCAAAGAATTGCTAAATTATGGTATCATTTTATTGGATAAACCAGGAGGTCCTACGAGCCATGAGGTTGTCGCTTGGGTAAAAAGAATTCTGGAGTTAGAAAAAGCAGGACATAGCGGGACATTGGATCCTGGCGCGACCGGGTTGTTGCCAATAGGGTTAGGCGATGCCACGAAAGCACTTAGTGTATTACTTTTAGGACCCAAAGAATATTACGCAATAGCGCGACTTCATTCAAGTGATGACCACACAAATATTACCAATGTTCTTGCCGAATTTGTCGGCGAGATTTATCAACGACCCCCACAGAGATCCTCTGTGAAGAGGTCCACTCGCGTCAGAACTATTTACGAGTTGGATCTTGTAGAGCAAAAAGATAATAATTTACTACTTCGTATCCTATGCCAAGCCGGAACATATGTTCGGAAGTTAATTTATGACATCGGGGAAGTGTTGGGCTCTGGTGCAACCATGTTCGAACTTCGTCGGACGCGCGTCAGTAACTTTCGCGAGGGAACGAACGGACTAGTAAGATTACATGACGTTGTAGATGCTTTTGAGACGTATAAAGAGAAAGGTGAAGACAAACTCTTACGTAAGGTAGTAATGCCAGTAGAAGAATGTCTTAATGGTATTAGTGCTATTGTAGTCAAAGATTCAGCGGTGGATGCCATCTGTCATGGCGCACAACTGGCAGTCCCAGGGATAGTGGCATTTGAAAAAGGTCTCGATGAGCAGGAATTGGTGGGCATTTATACATTAAAATGGGAACTGATTGCGCTTGGCCAGACTTTGATGAAAGGGGACGTAATTAAGGAAAATACTAAGGGAATTGCCTGCAGCACTAAAAGGTTGATAATGAGACCAGGCACATATCCACGAGGTTGGAAATGAATGTTCCTAGTTCAGTACATTGACATTTTTCTCCAGCCTAATCCAGTAAGTACCACATTTTTCCGTTGACTAGCGATCTGTCTTGAGGTTAGTATTACCATGCTTTGGGATATGAAGATCATGAAGTTAACCGATCTCCTTGTTCCATTTAATATTGACTTCATTTTCTGTAATAATCTTATCAGCTCAAACTAGGCTGAGCGCCGGGAGAGGGATTTGAACCCTCGAGACCTTCACAGGTCACAAGCTTTCTTGATTAGAATCATTCATTCCAGGCTTGCGCCCTACCAGGCTAGGCGACCCCGGCTCGATTTCAATCTTCCTGTCACTTTATATTAATCCTTCAAAAGAGCAGGTCTCTGTACTTGATACGTTAAAGAACGCCGAGCTCAGCTGTCGATGGTATTCAAGAGCTTGCCAGATGACAAGTCATATTCGTCAATTAGCGTGTGACCACTTCTTATAGTGTGTTCTTCTACGTCAGAGAGAAAGAGAAAATTAGCCTTACACAATTTGCACAGCCATATCGAACTCAACCCACCATGCTTCATTAGTACCAAGATGAGATTGGACGACTATCGCATTTAAGCAATAACGAATGAAGTCACATATTATTCTTCAATCATATTCTTTTGTAATAACGTCAGTGAATTTTAGTAGTAATTACATATGTTTTACTAATTGCATAATGCCAAATGACAAAAATAAAATAAGGATCAAATAAGAAAAATTTTTGATATGAATGAGCATGAAGTTTCGAGCGATTGTAAAAACAAAAATCATCTTGATTGCAATGACTGTCTTTGTAAATGTCATATCCCAGGTACAATGGAGAACTTAGCAAGGAAGATCGCCAAACTCGAAAAACAGACACCTGGCCTTGGAGATTCTCTCTAACCAGCTCATCGTCAGCGTATCTAGCTTTAAAGGCATAATGTCATTTCTGCGCAAATGAACGCAATGAGTAATTAGATTCGAGATGCCGGTACTGATTGCATTATCTCTTGTCTAATGTAGTTTTTGCAGACTATGTAAAATTCACTACTTTCCTGTCTGCTTGCCTTTGGCTTACTAATCATTATATTGGCAAAATTGTCTGAGACTTTTTCTTTAAATTCTTTGGCCATTTCACCTTCAAATACTTTGAAGATGGCACTACCTCCGCTGCGAAGGATCTTGAGAGCTAATTGAAGTGCATTCAATGAAAGAGATATTTGTCTTACATGATCATAATCCCATATTCCGCTCACTCTAGGAGATAGATCTGACAAAAATACGTCATAATATTGATTTGTTGCCTCAAGAAGGTCACCAGCTAAACTAGTATCTTCTACACTTCCCTGCAATACTATGACATTTTTCAACGGTTCGGTTGAGTGAAGATCTACACCAATGATTTTTCCAGTACTTCCTAATTGTTCAGATAAGACTTGAAGCCAACCCCCAGGGGAGCACCCAATATCCACGACTACATCCCCTTTTCTAATTAACTTGTACTTCAAGTTAAGTTGGATAAGTTTGTATGCGGACCTACTTCTATATCCATTTTCTCTTGCAAGGATCCTATACTGATCTCTTTTTGCATCAGAAAATCTCATTTTCAGTCGCTTTTATCGTTTATGAGGATATTTTTTAATATTTGTTGCGCCCGGTGATAGAGTACAATATATAAATATCATGCACAAGACAATAACATCGTTATGCCGATCAAGAGCGGTTCAGATTACATCGACAGTTTGAGAGGCAGAAATCTGAAAGTCTATCTTTTTGGTGAACTAGTTAAGGAACCGGTAGATCATCCAATGATAAGGCCTTCAATTAATGCTGTTGCTGAAACGTACGAGTTGGCTATTCAAGAACCAGAATTGGGATCTACACTATCGCCAATGACCGGGAAAAGCATTAACAGATTTTTGCACATAGTTGAAAATGCAGATGATCTTGTGAACCAAAATAGGATGCAAAGGAAACTAGGTCAGCTTACTGGAACATGTTTTCAGCGATGTGTAGGAATGGACGCCTTGAACTCCATATATTCCACCACTTATGAGATCGATCTTAAGCATGGTACTGATTATCACAAGAAATTTAAAGAATTTGTAAAGATGGTTCAATCAGAAAACCTAGTAATTGGGGGAGCAATGACTGATGTTAAAGGAGATCGTAGTTTAACGCCCTCACAGCAAGAAGATCCAGATATGTTTGTGCATGTTACTAAAAGGGATAACTCGGGTGTATATATATCCGGAGCAAAAGCTCATCAAACTGGATGTATAAATTCGCATTGGATTATAGTTATGCCAACTATGCGTTTGAGGGAAGAGGACAAAAACTATGCCTTGGTGGGAGCCGTTCCGGCTGATGCTGAAGGTATTACCTACATCTACGGTAGACAGTCCTGCGACACTCGGAGTACTGAAGAGGGCAATATAGATTCAGGAAATGCAAAGTTTTCTGGTCAAGAAGCAATGATGATCCTTGATAATGTGTTCATCCCAAATGAACGGATTTTTATGGATGGTGAAGTTGAATTTGCATCAATGCTAGTTGAGCGGTTTACATGTTATCATAGAAGAAGTTATGTGTGTAAAACAGGCTTGGGTGATGTTCTCATAGGAGCAGCAGCTGCGATAGCTGACTACAATGGCGTTTCCAATGCTTCACATATCAAAGACAAATTGGTTGAAATGACTCACCTTAACGAAACTATTTTTGCTGCTGGTATTGCATCGTCGCATCAAGCACATAAAATGCCGGCAGGAAATTATCAAAACGATGACATGTTGGCTAACGTATGTAAACACAATGTAACAAGATTTCCATATGAAATAGGCAGACTCGCACAGGACATAGCCGGGGGGCTGATGGTAACTATGCCTTCTGAGAAGGACTTTAGAAGTCCTTACACTGGTCCCTTGCTCGAAAAATACCTCAGAGGGCGTAAAGGAGTCTCAACTGAAAATAGGATGCGCATCCTGAGGTTGATAGAAAATATGACACTAGGTAGAAATGCTGTTGGCTATCTGACCGAGTCAATGCACGGCGCTGGCTCGCCACAAGCTCAAAGAATACAAATCGCTCGACAAATGCAGCTCGGATACAAGAAGAAATTAGCAAAGGATTTGGCTGGTGTTGACGAAGGAGAATCAAATCATCGTGAGCAGGAACAATCAGATTACTTTGACAGAATATTTGGATTGAAACAATCCTGAAAATCTCGCTCTTTCCATTCTCTTAATTGTGATAGTAAACTACCATCTTCAAAGCTAGACGACTTCAAAGATTTGAGTTACTACTCCTAAATAGGCCTTACTTTTTAGCACCCAGTGTCCTATTTTTCAATCTCATGTGTTTTCCGTGGCACTTTCTACATCTGGTTGCAAGAATGGGGTTCTTCCCTCCGCAGTTAAAACAAATTTTGAAAAACAACATACGCTGCTGTGCAATCTGTTTCTTGGTTGCATCTGTAATAGGCATCCGTTATTTGTGCAAGAATGGTAAATTTTTACCTTTCTATAGCTAGCCGCATGGACTGGAAATATATCAACGAATCCTGGCGCTAAAATGCAAACAAATACTTCTTCAGCGAACTTGCTCTATTACTAATTCAAACGTTCTTAGCAACGTTAATTATATGTCCACTTGAGAGTAAGCAAACATTATGCAAGATAATGTATTCAAAAGCTTGGTAGGGATATGGCCTGGTTTTCCGAGGAATGGCGTATTATTCAAGGATATTAATCCAGTTCTAAGAAACAATGAGGCACTAAATTATATCACTGAAAAGCTCAGCGAGCAATTGGTCTCGAATCAGATCGATATGGTTGCTGCAATCGAATCTCGTGGATTCATAATTGGATCTCTGTTGGCCATGAAACTAAATAAGGGCCTGATTCTCATGCGAAAGGCTGGAAAACTTCCTGGGCCTACCGTCTCTGAACCGTACAATATTGAATACGGTTCAGCTGTCATGGAAGTCCAGATAGATGCAATCAAGGCTGGGCAGAGAATACTATTAGCTGACGACCTCATCGCGACGGGAGGAACAGCAATTGCAGCAGCAAATATTATTCAGCGTCTAGGTGGTGTTATAGTCGGATTTGTCTTTGTAATCGATATTAAGAATTTAGGAGGAACAGCTGAATTAGATAAAAGAGGTTTCAAGGTAAATTCTTTGTTGGAGTATGATTGAATTTTGATGAAATATTGTGCAGATATAGGTATCATTGGAGGCACGGGTATGTATGATAGCGGACTAATTAATAATCAAGAGAAAATAAAAATTCATACACCTTTTGGGAGTACTTCAGATGAAATTACAATTGGGCAGTGCAAGGGTATATCCGTTGCATTCCTGCCTAGACACGGGCGATCCCATACCATTCCTCCACATCTGGTTAACAGTCAGGCCAACATTTGGGCCTTTAAATCTCTTGGAGTCTCTCGCATTATTGCTCCTTCAGCAGTGGGAAGCTTACAACAGACATTAAAACCTGGAAACATTGTAATTCCTAATCAATTTCTTGATTTCACAAAAAATAGGAAATATACATTTTACAATGGAGGACAGGTATGTCATATTTCTGTTGCAGATCCTTTCTGCAAGGAACTTAGTCAGTTTGCGTATGTTTCGGCAAAAAAGCTAGGATACGATGTCCATAAAGACAAGACATATATATGCATTGAAGGCCCACGCTTTTCTACAAAGGCAGAATCACTATATTTTAGAGAAATTCTACTTGCGGACGTAATCGGTATGACAGTTATCCCCGAATGCGTTCTTGCGAGGGAAGCTGAAATATGTTATGTTTCAATTTCCACGGTGACTGACTATGATGTCTGGTCAGAAATACCTGTAAGTTCCAAAGAGATAATAGAGGTACTGAAAAAAAACGTGGAAAGGACTATCAATTTAATATCCGATATCATTCCTGTCATTCCTAATTTGAGAAACAATTGTGGATGTGGTAATGCACTAGAAGGGGCAATCGTGTAGGATTAAACAATGCCAGTCTCATCATTTCAAAAATTTTAATTGACAACGCGATACATCAAACAGCTGGGGGCGGCGATCGTGACCCATTCAAGATGATTATGTCCCCATCGAGGAGCTTCTGCTGTATTTCCAGTTGAACCAGTTCTGGGTCATAACCATTTTTCTTGAGATTATTCACAGAGGTTTTAGGTAATTGAAGGTTAATATTGTGCCCACCTATCCTGCCAAAGGCCAATGCAATGAATCGAAATTTCTTATCATCTATTATAAAATGCCCAATTATCTTACTAGCAAATTGCCCACCAGTCGAATTACCAACGTACACTACAATTTTTTTTGACAGGTTGCTATCGTCAACTTCCCTCTTCATCTACTTCTTGCCTCTGACATAACGTCGACTGTCCTGTTAACCTTATCCGAAACCAAAAAACTCCACCATTCTTCATCTATTACTTGGTAATTCATGACTTCGACAGGTATCTTGGTTTCATCATCGTTATCAAAGAAGGTAAAATCTCCTTGTTTGATAATCTTGATCAATTTCCACCGGTCTTTTCCACTTCTTTTTCTGCTTACTACGACTGCCCATTGTTGATTCGGTTCAAGTCGAGGCATTCCAATGTTTTCGGATATTTCGAGAACACCTAGCCTTTTCTCTTCGCAAAATACTTCCTTTGTTAACACACTTCTCCAGATATCTACAGCCCCTATTGTTTTACTATTCTCATTAATATTTATAACTCCCAAGTAAACGATTTTATCATCAATCTGGTCTATCAATATTGCCTATATGTTTCAAGCACCATATTTAGTTCTTGCATCTTCATAACGTGCTTCAAGCATAGCACCCAGTAAATCAATCTTGATATTTTTCTTGAATGGCACACCTAACATGTCACATTTAAATCGATGTCCATTAACGATCGAGAAACGAGGATGAAAGGTTTCATATTCAGAGCGGGTCACGTTGAATATCATGCCATGTTCTACTAATGTACGAATCGATGAGACTACACACTCTTCGTCTATGTGAAGATCGGTAGACATTATTCCAATAGTTGATTTCCCTCTCTCTGCTATGTATAAGAAAACCAATGCTTCGTTTTCTGAGAGATCAAGTTCCAAAACGAGGGATTTGATGATTTTTTCAGTGTTCTCCTTCATGGTAATCACAAAATTCTGAAGTTAAATTAAACTTTATGCTAGGCATGTAATTATGATTTCTCTTTGC
>JBAWET010000392.1:0-5795 GCA_049591355.1 Nitrososphaeraceae archaeon | reverse complement strand
GCACTGGTTCTTTGGCGTTCACTGGAAGCGCATTGGTGTTTCATAAAACAAGTGGGGAACCTTTTACAGTCACATATACCGTCGATGCAGTTGCCAAAAAGCCTAATCATCAATAATGGTTATTGAGATTGATCTGATCTTTTTAATGATTAATTCTAATATCCTAGAAGAATTTAATGAGGCGCAGTTAATAGGAATAAACTCGACAATATAAAACACCATGAAAATTTATTTAATTCCATCTGTGTGATAATATGTATAACAAATGACCGGTCAATAATCCTAATAACCACAATGATTGAGCAGGCGTTAAACCTTGCTCTGTCTGTGGTATTACTGTACCTAGATTTAGGAGCGCATAAAATTGAATCACGGACGGCGGCATTGTTTAGTTTACATTGGCTGTTTGGGTATGTGAACTTATATAAACTGGGACGGGAATACGAGCGTGCTTTGATAAATTCAAATTTATCAAACAGACTGAACTATTAAACATATGTTGCATGTAGAATTACGTGACGTTATTAAGGAACATGTTCAACATCAAAATAAACTTTACAAATCATCGATACAAATAAAGCTAGAGAATCCTATTTCAATCTTGAATGATACAAACTAGCTCACACCCAGCTGTCTTCGACAACTTTCATGGTTGAATTCCTTAAAATAACAGAGCCGCAAGATATTTGATATTGCCAAATGCAGATAACTTTGCCGTTGAGGAAGGTATGGGAACCAAAGCAGTAGAGTGGATGAATTCATTTTCCAAAAAAAATAACAATAGCTTCAACTGTGAACTTGAGGGATATACCATTTCGACTTTTCATTTTGGAAATTTTGAAGTCTTATCATGGAAGGGAAATTGGTCTGATGCCCGAAAAATTATCGTGAAGGCAAGTGGGAAGCTAAATATGAAGGTGATAGAAGCTGGTTACCATCTGAGGGACAATATTCTGTTGTCATTGATTGGAAGTAGTAAGGAACATGCCAAAGTCTATAGAAAGGGAAATTTTGCAGGTATCTTAGTACTGGGGAGGAAGTCTGGACACTGGATTGTAAAATCTGAAAAGTTGGGGTAAAATCCAGCCTGGGACACTGGGAAATTGACTATGCTAAAGTTCAATTAGTTGGACAGCCCTTATTGATTGCAAACCCAAAAAAAGGAAGAAAGATTGGATTTGAGATAAATATTAAGTTGGATTTCTTGGCCTTCACTAATTCTTATTAATCTTTAAATACTTTGAAAGACAAATTTTTTGCTTACTTAAAAACCATATTATTTTAGTATAAGCTTCTTTAAGTAGAACCTCGGATAACCTCTCGTTAAGACCTGAATGATCTGTGGGGTTTGTAAGCTAGAGATACCGTTGCATAGACGGAAGGAACACCTGTCTAAATACCATAAAATCGATGAGCATTTGGTAAATTGGATTATACGAACCGACGATGACCTTATTTCTCTACAGCCAAAAATGCGAAAATAAATCTTTTTTTTATGCAATCATTTGCTATTATCTCCTTGTGGCTACATTTGCAGTCTGTGTATCTGTCGTTTCCCAACAGGCGTATGTAACTTCTAATTCTGTCCACTCCCAAAAATTGAAGCATTTGATGAGGGTAAATCCACAAACAAAGAATTGACGAAGTGACCTGACTACTCAATTCCTGGGAGAATCCTAGCTTGACTGTAATCTATAGATTCTTCAACACCAATCCGGTTGCCATTGCATTGAAATCAATTTGTTATATTTGTTCCAGTTTGAGACAACCAGTTAACTTTCAAAGATAGCTTTATACTCTCATCCTTAATGACGTTCTCCTTTACCCAGCATCGAATGATTTGGGAATTATTATTCAATCACAGGGCACTTCTAGTAGTTTTTTTTATATAATACATTGTTTTCGTATGCCCTTGACTAGATTCCTGATGGTGACCTCTGTTACACCGCCCGCTTCTGCAAATATTAGCTGAGTTCTATATTCTCCTAAGGCTAAACATGACAGATAAAGCACCGTTGCTGCAAGTCCCATTGGATTTTTGCCATTAGATTCTCTGCTTTCAGTAACAATAGACATTAGATCCATGGCGTGGCGTCGCGTCTTCTCACTTATCCCTATCTTATTCGCTACCCGATTAATACAATTCATTGGATCTACTAACGGTATTTTCAAATCAAGGCCCAATACAAGGATCCCGTAATTTTTTCTAAGCTCTCTATGAGTGACATTTATTACTTTAGCAACGTCTTTCATAGTGCGGGGGTTTCCAGTTTCTCTGCATGCTATATATACTGCTGCACCCAATACTCCAGAAATCGTTCTACCCCTTACCAATTTTTTTTCATGCGCCTTCCTATAGATATAAGCAACCTTTTCAACAACGCTATCTGATAATCCAAGTTTGTACTTCAACCTATCAAGCTGGTTAAAAGCCTCTTTGAGATTTCTAGTTGATGCATCTATTTGGGTCCTGCTATCCAATGTTCTTAATCTGCGCACTGATGGATAGAGATAGTTATCCATTTCGTGACCACCAGCTTCTTTGCCATTTCCTATAACAGTGTATAGTCCTTTATCATGACGCGCAAGTGAAAAGGGAGTTCCTGTTCGTTGGCGATTAGTATTTTCACTAGAATTGAAATTACGCCATTCAGGTCCTGTTTGTTCCGTTCTGTCCACTGTGACTATGCCGCATGTGCTGCAAAAGACCTCCCCACACTCTAAATCTGATATTAAAGGACTATTGCAGATTGGGCACAATAATGAGTTTTCCATTCAAAACAAGACAATTTTATAAACATTATTGATCTTATAAACATGTTCCAAAGAAATTAGATCCATTTTAACTTGCATCATCCATAGCTTTTATTCGAAAAATCGTCAAACCTGAAAGCCTAAAAGATAACAAGCGCACAAATCTAGATTTTTTAATAATTCAAATGTAATATGAATGTTAGACGGATGGAACATGAATTAGTACGTTAATTTGATCTTTAGGTGGAAGGTATGAACTCGTGTCCTTACTTTGTTTTCTGCTTTTCCGTGCCAAACTTACGCTAACAACTCTCTCATTTAGGCTACCGCAGGTATGTAACAAATTACTGAGTTGATCCAGATTTCGATAGGACGTGAGCGTGAGCGAATTATGATCTCAATTATTGTCTCAGCTATTAACTTTAATTAGGTATCAATAATTTTCCTAGAACTAGAATATCTGCGCCCAGTTCAATAGAAAAATTGATAGCATTCATCAATGATTTGCACATTAAATATCCACATATTATTTGCCGCTGGCTATCTGTGTCTCAACCGCATCAATTAAGTCAGGAATGCTAATAGGTTTCTGAAGGAATGCATCAACATAATTACATTGTTCAAAGACTTCATCATTCACTTCAAAAGCACTAATTAGAATCGTCTTAACTGATGGATTAATTGCTTTTACTTTCTTCAGCAATTCCATTCCATCCATCATTGGCATTCGGTAGTCACTTAAAATCAAACAATAATCTAGCTGATGCAGTCTGAAATGTTCCAATGCAAGCGTAGAATCGATGAAACCAAATACATCAGTGTCTCATATTTGGGATAAAGCTCCCTTAAACAGTGACATTATATCAGGTTCGTCATCAACTACACTCAAAAGTTGCGTTTTATTGGACAATATTGGTCATATGACAAATTTCCTATCTTATTTTGTCACTTTAGGATTGTTATTATTAAGTTTAGTAGTAACCATGTTATCTAAGCGTTAAAAATTAATGTTGGTATTCATCCTTAATCTGCCACCATGTTTATGTTTGCATATTTTCTAATGACCGAGACCCATCATCCACTTTTTTAATCAGCCAAGTCAGTACTGGCATATGAGCGTTGAAGAAAATGATGACAAACCAATTAACCTGTTGGAAGTGCAACCAGAACAAGAACCGATAGAGCAGGTTTTTTCTCAAGAATGGACAGTAGAACCATCCACAGAATCAGAAGATCAACAAAGGTTTGAGGAAACTGCAAAATTTGAAGAAGAGATAGACACTCCAAAAGTTGAGCTAAAATCAGAGCAAAAGCAAGCAAGAAAATCAAAGGTTAAAAGAAAAAGTCCTACTAGAGGTGTGAATGAAGATAAACCAATATCAAAATTACATGACGAGCTAAGAAAGCATTCTGACGCTAGAAAGAAAGCTGAGCGTGAAATCCTTGATATAAGGAAGGAACTGAAAGACCTGCTGCTAGTTCATCACGCAACTATTAAAGATCTTCAAAAACAAGTAGCACAGATGCATAGAAAGATTGCCACAATTGATAGTTCCAAAAAATCTGCAAAAGTAAAAACAACTGCTAAGAAAACAACTCGCAATAAGAAGACATCTAGTAGTAGGAAGTCAAAAATGAAGAGCAGTCAAAAGAATAGCAGAAAACGTTAGTCGTACGCTCAATTCATTAATATGACTTTATCTTTGTGATATTCCATCAGCGTGTTTGACTCGTCTTTCGTAAACATAGTCTCAAAGTCACGTTTATTATACAAACAGAGCTCTTTCCATCGTTCTACCTTGAGGTCTTTGTGCAGAGTTTTTTCATATTCTAAGACTTCTGAAGCTTTTTTAGTATGATTGAACACTGACATGTCTGCAATTATGAATATAGTTTTATCGCCGAATTGTTTTTCAGTTTTCCTCGCAAGCTCTCTTAATTTTTCAATATCTGGAACTTGAAAATATGGGTCATGAAGAACCTTCATGATATCTAAAATAATCATAGAACCATTTTTCTCATGGTCTTTCACGGGAACACCCTTCGAGCTGAGAACACTTCTTACAGTGTCCGTTGTATCATAGTACGAAAGAAACAGAACAACAGAATCAGGTTGCTCTTCCAATTGCCTCTCTATATAACTGGCATAAACCTTTCGCATCGTTTCTATATTCGGATATAATATAAGATAATGATGACCCGGTGGAACATGCAACAACCGGTCTGAAATTTCATCTTCATTTGGTTGCTTATTGCTATTAGAATTATTACCATCATCTACGAGGGCATTCACAGCACTTAATGTTCAACATATGATATTAAGGTCACAATCAAAGATAAGAGCTAAGAGATGCGATTTGTGCCTAGAATTTGAATCTTGCTAACGAGCATTCGAACTTCATTAATCAGGTCAGTCATCAAAAATGGTTTTTGTAAAAACTTGTCTACGCACTTGTATTCTTGAAATAGCTCGTCTTGAATTTCAAATGCCCTCATCATAATTCTCGTAACTGCTGGGTTTACATCTTTAATTTTACTTAGTAATTCCATCCCAGTCATGGTGGGCATTCTATAGTCTGAAATTATGACCATGTAATTTTGATGGTTGGCTTGAAAATGTTCCAAGGCAAGCGAAGGATCGGTAAAAGCGAAAACCTGAACGCCATCAATTTGACTCAAAGCCTCCTTAAACAAGTATGCTAGATCAGCTTCGTCATCAATTACAGCTACAAACACTGGTGATTGATTATTGCGCTCCAATGTTGTGACGGATTATATCTAAAAGCATATATTTATATTTTTAGTCAAGTTTGACTCAAAATTGACATTAATCAAGACCATCCATGATATAATTAGTCGGTTATCTATAAAATCGATAAAATATGACCATTAACGACAGATATTCCATGCTTAATCTGCTACTAACTCGAAATTCTGACCTCGAAATTCGCAGATCTGAATCTGGTCTGTGTATTCTTTTTCCATCTGAGCTAAACTTAGGAAGATTCGTTTTCGTCTATGGTATGCGACCAACTCAGTAG
>JBAWET010000391.1:0-2941 GCA_049591355.1 Nitrososphaeraceae archaeon | reverse complement strand
GTCTTGTTCCGTGACAGCGGGCAACGCCTGCTGCGATAACGTGGCTTCTTATCTTCCAGCTCGCACCTTTGAATGGGTGGGGTATAACAGTTTCGATGGTTTGACATCTGTATGGAAATACTCACGGAAATATGGGGTCGGCCGGATTCGAACCAGCGACCTCCAGCGCCCAAGGCTGGCATCATACCAAGCTAGACAACGACCCCACATAATGCTTTCATAGCAAAGCTGAGTATCTGACAACATAATTTTAACCTTATTTGACGACGGGACAACTCACGAAGATTCTAAATTTGACGTTTACATTCACATATCAACAACATCATCACGATCCCACGACTAAAGTTCTGGATTTGTAATTCATTCAACAATATCTCTATATACGATCCTCTAAATATCTGACAAAGTGGATCCATTTGATTGCTACATCGAAGCAGGAGAGATAGCATCCCGTGTTCGGGAGAATGCCAGAAAAAAGGACTATGCCGGAAAAAATCTCTATGAGATTTGTGAACAGATGGAGCGAGAAATAATATTAAATGGAGGTGCTCCGGCCTTTCCAGTTAATGTTAGCTTAAATGAAATCGCTGCTCACTATACAGCAGAACCCAATGACCAAACCGTCGTTGCTAACTCCGATGTATTAAAGATAGACATAGGAGTTCATATCAATGGTTTTATTGCCGACACTGCCGTGACTGTATCACACAATACCAAATACTTGGAAATGGCTGCGGCTGCTGAAACTGCCCTGAATGAGGCAATCAAGATAGCCAAACCAAATACAAAGTCCTCAGAATTGGGAGGAGTAATTGAAAAAACAATTTCAAGACAGGGATACAAACCAATCCAAAATCTTAGTGGTCATTCTCTCCAACAGTTTACAATTCATGCAGGAAAATCAATACCCAATATCAAGACGTTTGGATCATCGTTTGGACTATCTCTCAACCAAGCATATGCGATAGAGCCCTTCGTAACTACAAAGGATGGTCAAGGCGTGGTCTATGAGGGCAAGGTGAAGAATATTTTTGGCATAGTCTCAAGAAAACCCACGAAAGAGAAACATTGTGATGAATTTCTTCAAAATATCTGGGATAAGTTTAAGACTCTTCCATTCACGACAAGATGGCTTCTACATGACCATGAAGAAGTTCATGCAAGAAAAATGCTTGAGATCCTTCTTAAAAGGAAAAACGTACATTCCTATCCAATTCTCGTAGAAGGAAACTACAAGATGGTTGCTCAGGCAGAACATACAATTATTCTGCGTGAAGATGAGACCAAGATAATAACCAGATAGATGAAATGTTATCGCTCTCTCAGTACATATTCCAGAAAAGCAGCTGTACATTGTGAATATCCTCGTTAAACCATAACAATTTTTCGAATTTAATTTCACGAGAACATGAACATTCAAATACAAGTTTTTGGTCTCTACTGTGTGAGATCCAAATCGGTACTTTATAGTGCGTATTTGGCACTGAAGTTATGGTTCTATCGAAAGATTAAAGGGAAGAAGGCGAAGCCGGAGGAACAGATTTCGATATGAATTGTGATCTAAAATTAATAGTTATTGTGAAATCTTGAGAGGATAATTGTATTTAAGCTTTATTGGCTGAGTGCGTATGCTCAATTTGATTAAAGGCTTAATGACTATGCTGCACTAATTAGTCTTCGGAACAGCATAGCGCCGTCACCATCATAATAAGTTTGAGTCCAGATACTTAGCAGGGATAGCAAAATTGTACTCGTAGCTCTACTTTTGCGTTTGAACGTACTACACATTATAAACAGACGTGAGTCTGCTAACGTCAGACACTCGATACAAAATGAGCAAATGAATAGGTTGTCCCTCAACATTCAAGAACATGTAGATGTACTCGAATTTTGAAGAAATGTCAGACCAAATAGGGAAAGAAATCGCAAAGATAACTTCGTGTTCCACATCTTGGGACGATTGGAGCAAAAAAATCTATTCTGTAGATGCAAGTTCTTATCAAATAGAACCAATGGTCATAAGTACTCCAGCAAATGAATTTGAGGTCCAGGCGATTTCAAAATATGCTGCAGAGCGTAGAGTACCATTGACATGCAGAGGAGCTGGCACGGGCTTACTCGGTCAGTGTCTTTCAAATGGCATAGTCTTAGATTTAGTTCAGAATATGAACAAGATAATAGAGATTGGAGAGAGATACGTAATCGTACAGCCAGGAATCACAAAGCACAAACTGGACAAAGAACTTGAAAAACGAGGCAAATTTATACCACCTAATCCCGCAAGTAGCAACTACTGCACTTTGGGAGGCATGATTGCTAACAACTCGAGCGGCCCGTTTACTTTAGGATATGGCAGCATAATGAATTATCTTATAGGAGTTAAAACAGTTTATTCAGGAGGCGAGTTTGGATATGCGTACGATAATGGTCCTTATGACAGTACCGTAAAGAAGGTTATTAATATTGTATCCAGTAACTTGGATTTGATTCAACGAACTTATCCAAAAGTGAGTAAGAATTCTTGCGGATATCGTCTTGATTCCATCATCGAGAATGATATGATTCATCCTCAAAGAATCTTTTTGGCCTCAGAAGGGACACTGGGAATTGTAACTAGCGCAAAGTTATTGATATTAGATGTGCCAGAATTTAGACACCTTAGTCTTCTTTCATTCCCAACAGTCCAAGCTGCTTCGGCTTCGATCCCATTTATCTTAAAATACAAACCGGTTGCAACAGAATTGCTTGACCGTTCTACTATGGGTAAGATATCAAATGTTCATGACACTCTTTACGATTCCTGTACACTATTGGTCGAATTTCACGGAAACGGAAATACCTTGATGAAGCAAAAAATCAAAGAATTCGAATATGAGGTCACCCAATTTTCCCGAGTAATAGAAAGCACGAACGATAAGACTGGTATTGAAAAAATTTGGAA
>JBAWET010000390.1:0-2524 GCA_049591355.1 Nitrososphaeraceae archaeon | reverse complement strand
TCGGGAATCCATCCGAGAGAAGCCTCGAGACATCATGCTTCCGTATCAGCAAGAATCATCGAGGAAGCATTACGGATCGGGGGGATAAAATGCACCGATTTATCTATTGTGGCTTACTCTGCTGGCCCGGGTCTTGGGCCATGTTTGAGAGTCGGCGCTGTCGCAGCGAGATCTATAGCATCATTTTACAACAAGCCGCTGATCCCGGTTAACCATGCAGTAGGTCACATAGAGCTCGGAATATCTTTGACGGAAGCTCACGACCCTTTGGTACTCTTGGTTTCTGGTGGCCACACCCTGACAGCAATTTTTGCTGATCGTCGATGGAGAGTCATTGGCGAGACTCTTGATATTACTCTAGGACAGCTGTTTGATCAATTTGGAAGATATCTTGGTTTTTCATCACCATGCGGATCTAAGATTGAGCAGCTAGCAAGAGAATCTATGGAGAAATATTTTCTGTTGCCCTACAGCGTTAAAGGTAATGATGTAACTTTTTCTGGCTTATTATCTGCATTGAAAAGACTGCATATCTCTAGACGTTCAGTTAATGACCTCTGTTTCTCTCTTCAAGAAACAGCATTTGCAATGATATCTGAAACTTTGGAACGTGCACTTGTTGCCACAGGGAAAAAGGAATTGTTGGTTGTAGGAGGAGTCGCAGCAAATAAGAGGCTAGCAGAAATACTTAAGGCAGCATGCATCAGACATGATGTTCGGTTTCAAATTTGTCCGATAAAATATTCTGGAG
This sequence comes from Nitrososphaeraceae archaeon, assembly GCA_049591355.1. Taxonomy (GTDB): domain Archaea; phylum Thermoproteota; class Nitrososphaeria; order Nitrososphaerales; family Nitrososphaeraceae; genus TA-21. The sequence continues at coordinate 1,773 of JBAWET010000390.1, read as the reverse complement.
ATAACGGTGTACAGATAGCCTGGACCGGAACACTGATTTATGTTTCTAACAAGAATAGTCAAACTGACATCTCAGAGTCATTTATTAGACAATCTTGGCGGTTGGACAAAGTGGATCTCTACTGGAAGAACTAATTTGTTATTTTGGAAACATTTCTGCCTGATGTCTTATTTCTTTGGCCCACTTACCACTGCTCAAAACGCTAAATTTGTAATTCTCATCATCAGTAACTATTACCACTTTGGTCAATATGATTCCTTCAGATTTGACTGCTTTTATTCTATTTAATGGGATGTCTAGCAATAATTTTCCCACCTTCTTTGAAAGAGTTGCGAGTTGACCTTCTGTTTTTTCAAATATCAATCTTTGATTAGTCAAAGTTAGTATCCCATTGCCAAGCCTATTTTCTGCACAATCTTCTTCATCTATCAGTTTTTCGCCGGGATTTGGATCTACTTCAGGTGCCACATTTTTATTTGATTTAATTGGATATATTACCATTGCACCAGTACATCAAGCTTTTAGCGAAAGGGGCAGAATCAAACATATATCTATCAAGATTATTCAATAAGAAATCAATTTCAAAAATAAGAATTCCTAAATCTTATCGCCAACAAATTCTGGATGGTGTTATACGAAAACAGAGGACAATTAACGAAGCCAGAATGATTTCACTTGCCAAAGATATGGGTTTAAGAACGCCATTTATCTATTTAGTGGATACTAGTAGAGCAGAAATAATTATGGAATACATAAACGGGATGAACGCAAAGGATGTACTAAAAGAGCCGATTTGTTTCAAGATGGGTCAATGTGTCTCAATTCTGCACAGTAATAATATTATCCATGGAGACCTAACTCCATCAAATTTCATTTTGGGAAATGATTTAGTAATAATAGATTTTGGTCTATCCTACCATTCAAACCGAATAGAGGATAAGGCGGTAGATATCAGATTGCTAAAAGAAATTCTCAATAGTATGTATCCTTCAGATTTCTACAACTTTTATGAGAGCTTTCTAAAGGGCTACAGCAGAACTATCCAGGGTCAAGAACTAAAGAAAATCTTAAAAACTTTAGAGGAAATAGACTTCAGACGTAGGTATGCAGAAGTTTCCTGACCGTATAAAGACCATATACTTTTTGCTATCGAGTCAATATTTGGAAAGTCAGAGAAATATCCTTTATGAAATGTTATCTCTTTCAGGAGACCAATGAATGAATCAAATCACCTTTGCCAGTTCTAATGTAAGTAAATTCAAGGAAGTAGATGCCTTTCTGGGCAAATTTAATATTAAAGTTAACTTATTCCGAGTAGAATTGCACGAGATTCAATCGGACTCGCTAGAGGAAATCGCAACGGAAAAGGCTGTTGCAGCATATAGAGTTATAAAAGAAAAATTGATAGTTGAGGATACCGGACTTTTCATCCACGCCCTAAATGATTTCCCCGGTTCATATTCTTCATTTGTTTTCCGAACTATTGGAAATTTGGGAATCTTGGATCTGTTATCTTCTAAAACAGACAGGTCAGCTACATTCAAAACGGTTATTGCATTTAACAACGGAGCAAGTACTCGTATCTTCACTGGAGCGGTTAGAGGGGTTATAAGTCCGCTGATTGCAAAAGATGGTTGGGGCTATGATCCAATCTTTACCCCTTTGGACCAGAACGGTGAGGCCTACATCAAAACGTACGGCGATATGAGTATTGAAAAAAAGAATGAGATATCACACAGAAGTCAGGCGCTAAGAAAATTCATAGAATGGTAT
>JBAWET010000389.1:0-23686 GCA_049591355.1 Nitrososphaeraceae archaeon | reverse complement strand
AATTGAAACAGGTTATTTACTAGTGATAAGAACCCTATTGGTGAAGTATGGAATTGCTGAAGCCGCTGCTCTGCGCAAATCAAAAATGATTTCTGAACAAGATTATGAAAAAATTAAGTCAATCATTGACAGAGTGATTAGGTTTGGTAATGCGGCACTTTTTGAGTATACTGCAAAACTAGATGGTGTAAAAATTAAGTCTTTAAGAATTACTGATAAAGAGATTGCCTGTGCCTATGAATTTGTAACTGAAGAACAAATAAAATCCCTGGAAGTAATGAAAGAAATGCTTCTTATTAATGAGAGTAAACTATTAGGGCTCCTCAGGAACCTAACAACAATCTCCCATGGAATTAAGTTAGAACGAATACTTAAACCGTTAGAATCCGTTGGGTGTTATATCCCAGGTGGATTGGCTCGATATCCAAGTACTCTTATCATGTGCGTAATTCCTGCCAAGATTGCCAAAGTCAAGAGGGTGGTGATTATGTCACCTCCCCACGGAGACGGAAATATTGATCCACTTACACTAGTAGCATCGGACATATGTGATGTTGACGAAGTGTACAGGATTGGCGGTGCGCAGGCTATTGCTGCCTTAGCATATGGGACTGAAACCATTTCTAAAGTGGACAAGGTAGTGGGTCCTGGGGGAACCTACGTAAATATCGCAAAGCTACTGGTAAGCCGAAATGTGGGTGTGGATATGTTTGCTGGACCTACAGAGTTGGTTGTCTATGCAGATGCAAAAGCAGACCCAAAACTGGTCAGCAGGGATTTAATTTCGCAGGCCGAACATAGCCCGGACACATTATGTGGCGTAGTTACTACATCTAAGAATATTGTAAAAAGGGTGAAAATTTGTTTGAGAAATATTTTGTCTGATGACTCTTTACCAAGAAAGGAAGTAGTACGTCAAAGCATTTTAAACAATTCCTTTATAGCTCTGTGCAGAAACTCGAATGCTGCTATTTCTTTCATTAATGAATTTGCGCCGGAACACTTAGAGATTATCTGTCGTGACCCACGATATATATCTCAAAAAATTAATTCTGCCGGAGTAGTTCTAGAGGGCGAATATACACCTTCTTCGGCCAGCGACTATTGCCTAGGTTCCAACCATGTACTTCCAACATTGCAAGTTGGGAAGTACCGAGGGGGACTATCCGTCTTGGATTTTATTAAGATCGTAACTCACATATCGGTTACTAAACGTGGACTACGGTCAGTCGAAAATTTCATAAGAGAACTGACGTCAATGGAGAGTCTACCTAATCACTACTTGGCGATAAAGGAGCGACTAGATGGATGATGGATTGGATCAGTCAAAGAATGAAGATTATTTCCAGAATTGAAAGATACTCTAAACCTGAAAAAAGTCCTTCAATCAAATTAGATGCTAACGAAAATCTGGTTTTGGATAGAAATTTCTTAAGTCAGTTAGCTATGGCGGAAGCGAACAAAATTGATTTGAGAAAATATCCGCTTGATCTATATGACAAACTGTATGAAAGTTTGTCTAAATATCTCAGGGTTGGCGAAAACAATTTGCTTATTGGTAACGGATCCGATCAAATTATTGAGCTGCTTTTGACTTTCATCGGAAACGGCAAGAGAGTTACTTTACCCACTCCTACTTTTTCTTATTTTGTTAGCCGTTGTCAGTTACATGGAATTAAAATATTGAAGATACCGTTGTTACCCGAAAGTAATACGTTTGAAAGAAGATTATTCATGAGTTCGGCAAAAAACTCTCAACTAGTTTATCTATGTTCTCCAAATAATCCTACTGGAAATCAGTTAGACAGATCCATCATCCAAGAGATACTGGAACTGAAAGATGTGCTGGTGATCCTTGATGAGGCGTATGTTGAATTTGCAAAATATTCCATGACAAGATCTGTAGAAAAATATGATAACTTGGTGATTCTGCGGACTTTTTCTAAGGCATTTGGTTTGGCAGGATCGCGGATAGGTTATTTTATTTCTAATAAGCGATTCTCTAAATTCATTAGAACAAATGTTCAATCACCATATCCGGTCAACAGTCTGTCGCTTGCTCTAGCAATATCAGTAATTTCAAATGTTCAGAAGATAAAAGAATGCGTGGATCTGATAAAAAGAGAGAGACAAAGACTATACGAAAGGATTTCTAAAATGGACTGGATAATTACATATCAATCTGATGCAAACTTTATTTTCATAAGATGTAAAAGAAAGTACAAAAGTATCATTAATTCGTTACGCTGCCATGGAATTGGGGTCAAAGAGCTTGGAGAATTGCATGGTTATGGCAAATGTATTAGAATTACTGTTGGGACTCCCGAAATGAATGATGCAACAATCTCAGCTCTGAATGATACATGAGCGATTATTATGCTCTCCAATATTTCCTTCTTCGATTTAGGGGAACATTTTGATGGTTTCTAATGAATGCATCCTTTTTGATATCGATGGGGTATTGGTAGACACGAGATCGTCTTACAATACAACGATCAAGGAGACTGTAAAGCACATCGCAAGTATTATTAATCCGTCGCTCGATAACGTAATTCCTCTCGTTACAGATGATCTGATATTTAAATTCAGGCAATCTGGCAAATTCAACAACGATGTAGATACATCATACGCGTTATTGCTGAGTATCTTATGCGCACCTGACCCGCATTGGCGTATTAACAGATTTATTGAGGAGATCGCAGACAACGCAACCTCAAATGGAATAAGATCTGTGGAAAAGCACCTGTCCTATTATAATCGAGGGATTGTGCAAGCCATCAAAAAGAAACTCAACTATCCAAACAACGTAAGGAAAAGTTTGGTAACACGAATATTTGATGAGTTTTTTTATGGACCAACGCTCTTTAAAAAAAGGCATCTTCTCAAGGCCAAACATTATTTTGGAAAGCCTTTTATTGATAATGACAAAATCATGATTAAAAACGACTCCTTACGTGAGATCTCTGAGCTCTTTTCTGGAAGAATGGCCATCATCTCTGGTAGGAGTAGACTTGCCTCTCGATATGCTTTGGGGAACATGTATTCAATGTTCAGGCAAAAGGCCTCAATTTATCTAGAAGACGAGCAAAGAAGTTCAGGAAAGCCAAATCCATATTCGTTAAGAAAGGCCCTCGAGGTATTTTCATCTAACGGAGGTTACTATGTTGGCGATTCGGTAGAAGACCTTATCATGTCTTCAAAGCTGAATATGAGAGAAGGATATAATATCCAATTTATTGGTGTGTATGGTGCGAGCGTCTGTCCGAACATTGCTAAAGACTATTTTTCAATGAATAAGTCTCTTGCGATTAAGAACGTAAACGAGATACCGAACATAATATATAAAGTTAGAAACTATTTGTAGGTGCAAGTGAATATAAGCAGCAAAAAAATGCGAACTGCAAGTGTCAAAAGAGAAACCGGTGAAACACAAATTGACGTGTCTGTAAACATTGATGGTAGCGGAAAAGTTCAAGTTAAAAGCGGTTTCGAATTCATAGATCATCTTGTTACCTCAATTGGCAAATACAGCATGATTGATATTAAAATTCAATCCAAATCTCTTGATTCTATTTCGCATCATCTCATAGAAGATGTTGGTATCACTCTAGGTCAATCATTGGATAAAGCTCTCGGCGAGAGGTATGGAATAAGAAGGTTCGGATATTTTGCCGTGCCGATGGACGAATCCTTGAGTTGCGCATCAGTTGATTTAGTCAGGAGGCAATACTCTAAATTGAATCTCAAATTAAAGAGAAAAGAAATTGAAGGAATCAGTGAAGAAGATATTGAACATTTTTTTAGATCGTTATTAGAAAATTTGTGTGCTTGTATCCACGTAAGAGTTGAATACGGAAGTAATGATCATCATAAAATAGAATCAGCGATTAAAGCTTTTGCCGTCGCACTTAGGGAAGCTGCAACGATTGATGAAAGAACAGGGATTCCCAGTACGAAAGGTGTGATGTGATGCCCAAGATAGCAATTTTCGATTACGGGGCAGGTAATTTATTTAACCTGCAGCAATCGCTCCTTCGCAACGGGGCTCATGCTGATATCGTAGATACACTTAGGAAAATAGGAGATTATGATGGGATCGTATTGCCTGGAGTCGGCAATTTCGACAATGCGATTGAGTCCATAAAGAATAGTGTTAGTTCGTTTATGGATGCTATGGATAATGGGGTTCCAATACTAGGGATCTGTCTTGGGTTGGAAATGCTATTTTGTCGCAGCGAGGAAGGGACCTTGGAAGGGCTGAAGATACTAGATGGAGACGTGGTGATGTTACCAAAGATCAGTGTTAAAGTACCGCATATGGGATGGAATAACTTGGAAACGATTCGGAAAGATAGTAAACTGTTGGATGGTATAAAAGAAGGGTCATGGGTCTATTTTGTCCATTCGTATCGCATAAATCCAACCGACAAATCAATCGTTGTGGCTACTTCACAATATGGAGGAACTTTGTCAGCTGCTATGGAGCAAGAAAATGTTTTCGGAACTCAGTTTCATCCAGAGAAATCCGGAGCCGTGGGATCAAGGATAATTAGAAACTATATTGAAATGTGTTCAGGCAAGAAATGAAAGTTCTCGCAGCGATAGACATAATGGATGGAAAAGTTGTGCGACTTACCAAGGGTCAGGAGTCTAACAAAATTATATACAGCGATGACCCTTTGTATGTCGCAAAAAGGTGGACAGCTGAAGGAGCCGACATGCTTCACTTGGTTGACCTTGACGCAGCTCTCGGTACCGGAAGAGTGAATACTGTTTTAATAGAAGAGATTGTAAGATCGATAAAAATTCCTGTTCAGGTCGCCGGTGGATTAAGATCAGAAGAAGTAATAGCTAAGATGTTTGAGATTGGTTGCAGTAGGGTGGTATTGGGAACTTTGGCCTACAAGAAACCAAACATAGTACGGAAATTGATTAAACTTCACCCACAGAAAATCGTTATTTCAATAGACCAAATTGAGGGCTTAGTCATGATAAAGGGATGGAAATCCTCCTCAGGATTTACTGTGATGGAAGCGATAGCGAAATTCAGTAAATTAGGGGCATCACATTTTTTGCTAACTAGTATAGACAAGGATGGGACCTTAGAAGGACCGGATATAGGAATTCTGAACAAGGTATGCGTAAATACACAAATAAAGGTGATAGCCAGCGGTGGAATTTCGAACCTTAAGGATATAGTAAAGGTAGCTGCTGTTGGGTGCAAGGAGGCCATATTGGGCAAGGCACTGTACGAAGGAAGAGTGGAGCTCAAAAAGGTACGGGCAATCACATAATGCCACTAGCAAAAAGAATTATCCCCTGTCTTGACGTGGACAAAGGTAGGGTAGTGAAGGGAATTAAATTTTCTGGAGTAAAAGATGCTGGGGATCCTGTTGAATTTGCTGAAAAATACAGAAATCAAGGGGCCGATGAACTTGTCTTCCTCGACATAACGGCATCTCAACAGGGTAGAGATATTATGAAGCATGTTGTGAGGAAGGTGGCAAGTGTAATAGATATTCCATTCACTGTTGGTGGAGGCATCAAGACACTGGACGATGCAAGAGGCATTTTACTTAATGGTGCTGATAAGGTTTCGATCAATACCGCGGCTGTGAAGCATCCAAAATTAATTACTGACCTAATGACAATATTCGGAACACAATGCGTAGTGGTCGCCATTGACGTGAAGAGGAATTATGGTGGAGGTGGGAAGAATATTTTTAGGACCAAGGAAAGCGCTAGTCAATTTTATTTTGAGGTCAGAATATACGGTGGCAAAGAAGGGACAGGAATTGATGCCATTGAATGGGCAAAAGCTGTCGCGAAATTAGGCGCTGGTGAAATCCTGTTGACAAGTATAGACGCAGACGGTACTGAAAATGGTTACGATATTGAGCTAACAAGGGCAATTTGTGAAAACGTACGGATCCCAATAATTGCATCAGGCGGGTGCGGTTCATCGACGCATATGCTGGAAGTTTTTAGGGAGACAGATGTAGATGCTGTTCTGGCAGCTTCTATTTTTCACTATGATAAACTTACCGTTGATAGTGTGAAGAAATATTTATCAGAAAGACAAATCAAGATGAGATTTGATTAGCTGTAAGTTTGCTGGTGTTAGTTATTGTAATCCATGGTTTTGTCCTCTATCGAATCTTGCGACGTAGTAAAAATGTAAATAAAAAAAAGCTCCATTGGAATTCAATTACACAATGACTCAAGGCCATAATGGTCAGTGAAATATTGAGACGATAATTATTATTCCGAATATTATTTCACCTGTCAGGAGGAAGTCCTTTATCTTGGAGAATAAATTCTTTCTATATCGCTTGGATCCTCTTATGACTCGTTGGTCACGGATTGTAACCAGGGCATATAATTTCGTTAAGGCAACAAGAAAATTAACAGCTACGTATATCGGTAAGAAGACGATGTCTTGTGGATGTCGCCTTATATGAGGAATGATTTTGATACCTCGCCCTATAATCCATAGCAGAACGATAAATGTCGCAAACACCCATTGATGATTTGCTATAGCAATCCCAAAAAAAATTGGTCCTAAAAACAAGGTGAACGTGGAGATGAACCTATCTAACATAAAGAAGGCCAGGTACGGATGTCTCCAAGCCCATCCATCCCTTAGGCTCACAAAATCGGAGTTGTGGCTATTCCTAGACCAGCGAAGCCGCTGACTCCAGAAAGTCTTGAAATCCGAAGCTGCAGAAGAGTAAACCACAGCATTACTCTGATAATATGTCTTCCAACCCTGTTCTTGTACAAGCCTCGTTAGGCACTTGTCCTCTCCAGACTCTTTTTTCCTTCCGAATATTATTTCATTCAGGAAAAAGTCCAGTTTGTGAAGCAATATTTTCCTACGATAAAGCGATGTCCTCCCAGAAAGGCAAGATAATGCTCGACCAGCCGCTGTCTGTGCTGGTAAGTCGTAGTAATTTCTCATATCCCAGAACACATCTGTCATTTTTTGCCACATTGAACCTCTCGATATGGGATGCTGCCTAGTTGTCACGCCTCCAATACTAGGATCTGCTTGAAATGGCGCCAGCACATTATCTCTTATATTAGAGCCCCAAATTGTATCGCTATCGACCAAGGCCACTATATCAGAGCAGGATGCCAGAATCCCATCGACAAGAGCGGCTCTTTTCCCGGGTTTAGATGTTACAATCAGTTTGGCACTTGGTTTGTGTTTACGAAAATCATTAAAAACATTTATGCATTCTGTATCAGACTTGTCTATGACAGCTACGAGTTCATCAGGCTTGTTTTCCCACCATGAATTAAGAGCATTTCTAAAAATGTGTGGATCTTCATTGTAAACTGGCGTGATTATCGCAAAAGAGATTCCTCTGACGTCTTCTGGGATTTTTCTAGGTTCCACGGCTTCGTACACTGTTGCTGTAGCTTTTTTTATTAACCACACTGTCCATCTCCATGCTCCGATTATTCCTATAGGAACCAGGAGCCAAAATTGTGAGCCTTGCGCGGGAATGAAATTGCGGCTTAGATATTTCGCCAGACCATCACTGTTATAGATAATATCATTGAGATCAAACCAAACTGGCGAAGTAATTAATGCGATTACAAAAGAGATCAATACAATATCGAATACTATTGATCTGGAACGAATAGTTTGGTGCTTAAGTATGCCTGTAGTATTTATTAAATTTGTTCGCCTTTTTATTATAGTGATCCCGGTATTTTTATTTAATAGTAACTGTTCCTATGCTCTATAAATCAGTGAGCTAACATATTTCTTGCTAAATTCAACAAAAGCATATCAAGGTAGAAGAGACAGGATTGTATATATATGATTCCTTACAAACGGATACAATTATAATGACATTAAAAGGGATAGGAGGGTGTGGGAACGAGTAAAATCAGCATAATTGGCTCCGGCATTGTTGGAACTGCAACAGGTCGAGGGTTTCATAAATTAGGACATGACGTAATCTTTTATGATATTGCAAGTGAAAAGATCAGACCTCTCAAAAACCTAGGATACAATGTCGCATTTACTCTAGAAGAAGCTATGTCTCAAACTGGAATCTCCTTTATTTGTGTAAATACTCCCACTAATAATGGACAGCAAGATCTGTCGCAAATCATGTCTGTGCTTTATCAACTTTCAAATTTCCTCAACAATAGCGATGGATTTCATCTTCTGGTATTCAGAAGTACAATGTTGCCAGGAACTATGAACAATTTTGTAGTAAATTATCTAGAAAGACATTGTACTAAGAAGAGAGGTATTCACTATGAAGTATGCTATAATCCAGAATTTTTAAGACAAAATTCGGCATTGGATGATTTTTTCTCCCCAGACAGAGTCATATTGGGAGAGGATCGCAAAGGAATATCAGAATCACTAATATCAATGTATAAGGAATTAACCGACAAGATTATTGTTACATCTTTCGAAGCGGCCGAGCTGATAAAATATGCCTCAAATTGCTTCCTCTCACTAAAGATTTCATTTTTCAATGAAATTGGCATGATTTGCAGAAGTGTGGGGGTCGACGACAAGATAGTCAGTTTGGGAGTTTCTCTAGATAAGAGGATAGGAAAGTACGGAACTGAAGCTGGGAGACCGTTTGATGGAATGTGCTTACCAAAGGATACTCAAGCTCTGGCTTCGTTTATGAAACAACACGATATAGAACCTGATTTACTCCAGGTAGTGCTCGACATTAACAAGAAGATTGAAGATATTACTGCCACAAGACAAATTGTATCAGGAATTAGGGAGTCGGTACAAGTTTAGTTGTCGACACATATCATTTAATTATAACATTTTGTTTGTATAATATTCCACAAGCTGGGCCAAGCGACATTTAGTAAATTTATATTTGGTAGAAGACCGTTCCGCCTTGATGGTTTTGTCGCGTATTACATTTTCTCTGTCAATCTTCTTGATTTTGACAGTTTTATTCTCCATAACTCATTTTCAGGCACAGGCTGCTCCTTATAAACCACATTTGATAGGTGTGAACATGCTTGGATATTATACGAGTATGCCGCAGACCAGGGAATTTAAAGATCCGTTGCCAGAGAATTATTTTGATGATAGTTTCAAATTAATTAGCCAAGCAGGACTGAACCACATACGGTTTGTGTACTACTGGGAGTCGTATGTGAAAGATCCGCTTGCATTCATTAACGAACTAAAGTTCGTGGCGTCTACGGCAGATAAATACGGTCTCAAAGTTATTTATGATAACCATCAATTTCACACATCATCGTGGCTTAACCCTCAAAGAGGAACTGGTTTTCCATCTTTCTTTTTTCAGAATAATACTCAGTATGCATTTGGTAGTGGAGGAGGTCCCAAATACCCTACAGCCTCTACATGGTGGGGGAACTGGTGGAATAGACAGATAACAGATTTGAATGGTACCGACGGATGGACGCTGTTAGATCAATTTCTAAAGAAAGTTGTAGATACCGTAGACTCTCACGCCAGCACTGTAGGCTATGAGATCTTAAGTGAACCTCAAGTACATAGCTCTGACCAATGGGAAAAAATAGGTGCATTCAATTCATTCATAACAGATCAGCTCAGGACCGTAACTGCAAAGGACATTGTCTTCAGCATGACTATTCCAGTTGATCTAAAGAGCCCCATTGGGGTAAACGCTACAAACCTTGCAAAAATGACCCCAAGTGACAAGACAAACGTTGTTTTCAAGTTCAGCTTGTATGGCTTACCCAAACCTGGAAGCTATCAAGAACAACGGCTTAAGATGTTTGTAAACACTGGACAAATAGCAGGCGTACCTATCTATGTTGGAGAATGGAATAATGTTGACAGAGACCTTACTGTTAATGAGGAGGGAGATGTGGTTTTTGAGATAAATCCTCAAACTAGTAATATTACACCAGCGGACACATCTCTCATTCTCAACAAGTTTAACGAAGTTAAAGTATATGGATGGGCATTTTGGTATTGGAATTTCCGTTCACATAGAGTCGATAATTTCAACCTCGTGATCGCAGAACCAAACGGTTCTTTGAAACCAACTCATTATTATGATATACTCAAGAATGCCATAAATGCTACCTATGGACGATAAGTTTGGCCTAGTGCTAAATTTCTCTCAATCGAATATCGTAACAGAGCCAGCAAGTCATTTCTTTTTCTCATTATTGAATTTCAATACATTCCAGAAGATTTATTTCCGAATGATAGTGATCTAGAAGCTGACGAAGGGCACAGGCGTTGACCACACAACTATCACTAAAAAAGAAAAGCAAGTTATGGCCCATTGTCTTTGTTGCTATTCCCCTTTTGCTTTCTGCCTACACTCATTTATGGAATCCAGCCGGGTTTCCCTCGCAGCACGTAGATGAAGGGCATTACCTTAGAAAGGCGGTCTCAACCGAAAGCGGCCAAGGGCTGCAACCTCAGAATAGATATTTGGCACCATATTTTGGGCAGATATTTCTGGCAGGAATATTCAAAATAATAAGCTATCCTGATTTTTTGATCAAAGAAACCGTGGATGGGAAATCTATTCAAGAATTTTTCATGATTCCCAGATTGCTGATGGGAATTCTCGCCATAGTCGATACATTCCTTATTTACAAAATTTCACAGCGAAGATATGGCAATATAGTCGCACTAGCAGCTTCGATTCTTTTTGCGGTTATGCCGTTCACCTGGATGACTAGAAGAGTATTCCTTGAATCCATACAGCTTCCATTTATCTTGACTTCAATAATGCTAGTCATTTATTCAGCTGACATGAAGCAGCACAAGAAGATAGCAATAATTGTTTCTGGCATATTTATGGGACTGGCCATTTTCACGAAGGTTCCTGCATTCACTACAATTCCATTGGTTGTGTTCCTTACATATTCTAACACCAGGCGTCTTCGATACGTCCTGTTGTGGTTAATACCAACTATATTGATTCCAGCCCTTTGGCCCATACATGCTGCGGCAGTAGGAGACTGGAATAATTGGGTGGATGGAATTTTATATCAGACAGATCGAGAGAGTCGTCCTCTAATAAATGCCTTGAACACATTATTCCAAGTTGATCCTATATTTTTCGTGATCGGCATTGGCGGAATCATATACTCGGTATTTAAACGCGACTATTTTCTCATGATTTGGACATTTCCCATTTTTATCTTCCTTCAATTGATTGGTTATGTTTCATCATTCCACCTCATTTCTCTCCTTCCTCCTCTCTGCATAGCAGGAGGACGCTTAATTGCAGAAATCGGAAATCGGTCGGCAAATCAAAGTGTCCGTAATGTGTTACCATTTATCAGGATTTCTGCAATTGGTCTCTTTGGATTGATCAGCACAAGCATGATAATATCAATTGATATGAATTCGACCTATTATCAAGCTCTGGCATTCCTAGTTCAAGAACTCCCAGATACCAAAACTACTAATTCCAGTAACTCCAATATTCAGTCTGCAGGCGGAAGGATAACTGTCAGCGGTAACCCAGAGTATTTTTGGATTCCAGAATTTATTTTTGATAAACAATTTGTAGGGAGTAGTTACTACAGTAATGTCCCCTTCAAGACTGACAAGTACATAATGATCATAGACAAGGGGTTTCTAAACATATTAGACGGCAACTCTCGTTCACGCGAAAGGTTGACTCTTGCACTCAACGCTACACAAAGCCTTTCCGTGTTCCAACAGAACATGACCGGTGATCTTGACAATTCAAAGTATCCTTATACAGGTCTTAAGCTTACTCCTGAATTCAAGTACATAGACATACGATCAAACTATTAATTACTAAACTAAGGTCTGATCAATGGGTTTTATGGGCCCGCATATTTTAGTTTCCATGAATTAATTAATTCTCCTTAGATTTTCCAAAAGTATTTAATTTGTGCAAACCCCATAGTTGACTGACCGATAATGCGAATGCTTTTCCTCCATGCCGATTTTATCGAATATGAACCCATTTCTAAAGAAATCCAGTTAGCTGAAGAGGGAATTCCTATCGCTAAAAAAAGGATGGATGATCTGATAGTCGTACTAACTGCTGTCGAGAGTGAAGATGATGAAAATACGGCATCAGATTCATCTACCGAAATAAGAAAATATGGAGACCTTGTAAAGTGCGATCAAGTCTTAATCTATCCGTATGCACATCTAAGTTCTAATTTGGCTTCACCTAAAGTAGCTCTACAAATTCTCCAATCTCTAGAAATGGGTGTTCGAAAATCTTTTCCAATTGTAGCAAGAGCACCGTTTGGTTGGACCAAGTCTTTTAACATTAAGGTTAAAGGCCATCCATTGGCCGAAAATGCCAGAACAATCACGGGCCAATTCAAACTGTCAAAAAGCCCTGACAAGTCAGGCAATGATGAATCAACTGCACTAAGGGTGGAAGAAACTGTCAGATCTTCTTGGCATATTCTAGAAGTAGGAGGCCATCTAGTCCCTTTTGCAGAATATTCCTTTAATAAGGATCAGTCTAATCTCAAAACCTTGGCAGACTATGAATTCTCAAAAAAGAGAGTAGTTGATGAAATCCCCCCTCACGTCAAATTGATGAAGAAATTAGGAATTGCGGACTATGAACCTGCATCTGATAGCGGCAATATGAGGTTCTATCCCAAAGGAAAATTGATGAAGTCTCTATTAGAGTCACACATTAGTCGCAGGATATCAGAATATGGAGGCATGGAGGTAGAAACGCCCATTATGTATGATTCTAAACATCCCACATTACAAAGCTACTTTAACAGGTTTCCAGCCAGACAATATAACGTATTCTCTGATAACAGACAACTTTTTTTAAGATTTGCTGCTTGTTTCGGTCAATTCTTGATGGCAAAGGATTTTCAAATTTCTTACAAGAACCTACCCTTGCGTCTGTACGAACTGACCAGGTATTCTTTCAGGAGAGAAAAGAGCGGTGAACTGGTTGGATTGCGGCGATTAAGGGCGTTTAGTATGCCTGATTGTCATGCGCTTTGCAAGGACTTGAACCAGACAAAACAGGAATTTTTGGAAAGATTCGATTTATCGCTCCGAGTTCTGAACGAATTAGGAATTTCTCCGAGTGAGGATATTGAGATGGCAATCAGATTTACAAGTCAATTTTATGAAGAAAATAAAAATTTCATTGAACAGTTGGTAACTAAATTTGGGAGACCCGTACTTGTTGAAATTTGGCCGGAGCGTTTTTTCTACTTCACATTGAAGTGGGAATTCAATTTTATCGACAACATTGGTAACGCTGCAGCACTTTCGACAGATCAGATCGATGTAGAAAATGGAGAGAGGTACAACATCCAATTTGTTGACGAAGACAATACAAGGAAATTTCCGATAATTTTGCATAATTCCCCTAGCGGAGCCGTTGAAAGAGTGATTTACGCTCTTCTTGAAAAGGCTGCTCACTATTCAAAATTGGGCAGGGTACCGTTTCTCCCGTTATGGCTCACCCACACACAGGTTAGACTAATTCCAGTGTCCTCGACTCATATTGACTTTTGTGAACAGCTATTCATCGAGCTTACAAAAAATCAGATTAGAGCCGACATAGATGACAGAGATGAGTCGGTGGGGAAAAAAATTAGGGATTCTGAAACGGAATGGATATACTACAGCCTAGTCATCGGTGACAATGAAATTAAGAGCAATCAACTTGTTTTGCGTGACAGGGTGAACAAAAGTCAGCATCATGTCTCACTTGAAGAGATTATCAAAATGATAGAATCACAAATCGTTGACAAACCTTATCTCCCATTAAATTTGCCATCTCACCTTTCTCGACGTCCTAAAATAATGAATTAGTTGCCACTTCATGGTAGATGTCAAATCAACCAATATTTATAAACTATAATCGTACGCGTGG
This sequence comes from Nitrososphaeraceae archaeon, assembly GCA_049591355.1. Classification (GTDB taxonomy): domain Archaea; phylum Thermoproteota; class Nitrososphaeria; order Nitrososphaerales; family Nitrososphaeraceae; genus TA-21. The sequence continues at coordinate 9,824 of JBAWET010000389.1, read as the reverse complement.
TGACTGGTTTTCCTCTTTACCTTAGATCAGTAGCGTTCCTAAACGTAAATGTAAATATATGATGATCCCAATTTATGCGCATTTAGGATATTTCTAGATTACAAATAAATACGTACAGTCAGATTATATCTCCCGTAGGATAGAATCAAATCCTATAAAAAAAAAAGATAGTGTATGTGAATCTCATGCAGTAAAATTGAGATAGGAATATTCTACTTATTCCAAATTATTTGGTGAGTTGGCGAGTTGAAGATGTTTCGATTCTATTTTAGATCATCTTTTTATACACCAGCTTTGTACTAGTTCTCAAAGATGGGAAGAGTAGAGAAGGGAGTACACTGTAGTGTCCAAGGCTGCGATAATTCTGCAGAGAGATCGATTAGTAGTAGTAAAGCAAGTATGGCAGGCGATCTTGTTATAAACACATCGAACAAAAGAGCATATCTTTGTAGGCAGCATTATAAAGAGTGGAAAAAGGCAACCAAAGACGACCGAGAAAATGAAAGAGCGCGATGGGCATAGTGGTTTTGCTTTTTATGGAGGATTCTAGCAGGCTCTCGAACAAATTAATGTCGTGTGTGCAGAAATTTTCTAGTCAATAATCGAAGAAGAGTCTGAGTAGCTAAGGTGCCTTCGCGATAATCGTTATTTCTTAACGAAACTTCAACCATATCCATACCAACTAGATCGGCAGTTTCGTGTATGCCTTTAAAAATCTCTATTATTTCAAACGGATTCAGACCGAAAGGTTCTGGTGTTCCTGTACAAGGAACATATTGAATATCATATACATCTATATCGAATGATATGTAAATTTTTCTATTTTTCGTCAGTTCCGATAAACTCGAGAGGACATAGTCGATATTTTTGTTCACTTCCCAAGCATCAAACGTTATCACGCCATTGTCATGTGCAAATTGATCTTCTACCTCGTCAGCCTGTCTTATCCCTATCTGTATAATGTCATTACCTGTGACATGGCCTTCTTCGATCAGCCTAAAAAATGGCGTAGTGTGGCATAACCTGTTTCCGTTATATTCTGACTTGAGGTCCCTATGAGCATCGAAATGAATTAAGAGTGGTTTGTGATTTGAAAGACCTTTATAGCAAAAATATGATATAGTATGTTCTCCTCCAAGAGATATGGGAATTTTGTTGCAGTCTCTTAATTGTCTAATAATGCCGGTAAGATTTTGATCTAGATATGACATAATAAGAGGAACATTGTGAGAACCCCCAATCTTCCTAGGAATAATCAAATCTCCTATATCTAAGATTTTTATCAGGTTTTTAATATCGACCTTCTCTTCAAATACAAATGTTTCAATCTGATGTGCAGAAGTAGTCCTAATGGCCTCAGGTCCTCTAGCGGTACCTTTCCCAAAGGAAGTAGTTTCCTCTAGTGGAATTCCCAGCATGATGACATCTGACTGTTCGAATGTAACGCCAATATCCAAGTCCCCGAAAGATGCCCTAGCAATAGTTTTTTCGGGTATCCTAAACAAAGTTTCAATTGCATTAAGAAGAGTGTGCAAAATATGAATAGATGGGTGTACCTTTCATTTAAATTCGTTATCTTAGAAATAGTTAGAATTACGTCTTGTTGCCGATAGCTAGGATCTTTTCCAGAAAAGCTCGTCTAGATTCGCTTGTCTAGGCTTGCCAATGATAGATTTAAAATTTACGTTCAAGACAGAAAGTAACTGGTCAAATGTTGACTCTATGGCTTCAAGATATTTTTCTTTATCTATTTCATTGAAGCTAGCCAACTCCACAGGCTTAACACCGTCGGTAGTCTTTGTTTTAACATACGAGATAATATGACCAACCTTTACTTCCTTGCCACTGCCACTCAATAACTTCGCAGCCTTGATATGCTGAGGTAATCCCTTGAATGAAGCAATATCATTCCCAGTTCCATCTATCGAAAAATTCTTGAAATTGTCGGCTAATTTAATTCCGTATTTTTCTGGAGATTTGTTTACCATCACATTAAAAGTGAGATCCGGAAGGGGGATTTCGTTAGCTTCGAGTTTCAATGCATTTTCTTTGATAACTTCTATTATCTTCACTTTTGCTGAAGTAAAATCAGAAGCGGTATTTACGTTACTCAAAATGTCAAGAACTTGATAGAATGCTCTTCTTATAAATGGAGGAGTATGGGATTTTTTTCCCGTTAGTCCCTTTACATCAACCGTACCGTCTTTTAGTACTCCGAGGTAATTCTTTTTCAAATCGCTAAAAACTACATAACGGTATTCCTTGTCTAATTCTAGATCAATACCCAGATTGACTCGGGCCCATTTGGAAACCTCTTCAACCCTTCCTTCAGTGGGATCTTTCAAAAACAAAGAGTCTGTATCACCATATACTACTTCTATTCCTATCTCTTGGCACTTCTGGATAGTTTTAGTTGTAGTATCCCTGCCGATAGCAGCAGTTGCGTCAGCCACAGGCAAGCAGTACAGTGGAAATATTTCTGCGCCCATGACTCCATAGCTTGCGTTAAGGATGACTTTTATGGCCTGACTTACTACGACATAAAGCTGCCTCTCATCATAAGCGAGAGACTTATCTTTTGATAGTTGTTTGTAATACCCAACTCGTAGATCTCGTAATGATCCTATCAAGAGAGATGTAATGCCTCTCCTTTTTTTGCAGATCCAATGATTAGTGTTAGGTATATTTTGGGCAGGATCATTCTGACATTCCAAATGAGGACAATTTACAGTTTCGTATGACAGATTGTGAACTTTTATTATACTCGGATAAAGACTCGCGAAGTCGACCACTACAACATTAAAGTGTATCCCTGCAGTTGGTTCAACGACAAGGCCGCCACGATATTTTTTTTCTTTGATTATAGCCGTAGTAGAAGCCTGCCCCTTCGTCAAAAGTTCATCGCGACGGGGGATAAGTGCATTAATCTTCCTATGCTCAAAATACAACATACCCCGTATCCATTGATTCACACCAAATCGTGAAACGTCTTCTATGGATAATCTGGAGATTCTCGCGATTGCAACTAGAAGTTTCATGAGAAGATCATCATTGAAGCTGGTGAGCCTAAATGTCAGGTCAGCATCTTTTAGACAATATTCAGCCAATTTCTCAGTCGAGAGCTCACTTATGTTTCCATCGAAATCGATTTTTCCATCGTTCAAAAGCGCTTCAGAAATTGCCCCAAGTCTGAACTCCGAATATTTATGGCTGAACGCATAAATTTGAATGGATCTGTTCTGAAACGTCCTGAAGAGGTCTATATGTATGCCATGTTTGAGTTGCACGGGATCCGCTTGAATACCTTTTTTTATGAATGATTCACGTTTGATCAAAATTGGTATTTCTTCTTTGGGTATCGTAGAATTAGAAACAGGATCAATTCTGGAATCTTGTGCTCGGGAGTACAGATAAGGCAGGTCAAAGTCATCTCCATTAAATGTTAATACAATTGGATACGACCAAATAATACTGAATGCTTTTTGTAGTAGTTCCTTCTCTGTTTTACATATCTCTACCGCGGGTGTCAGCATACTATTATCTTCACGAGAATCATCCTTTTGTAAAATAAGCACCTTCTTCAGACCATCACTTGATACTAATCCGACGGCAGTAATCTTTCTGTCATGTTCCCTCGGATTAGGAATCCTGCCTTCCTCTGAATCTACTTCAATGTCGACTGCAATACGTTTCATACTTGGTATGGGTTGATTAAGGAGATTGGCCCATTCGGTTATGTATTTTCTGTACTTGTCGTTGCCTGCTTCCTTGGCGCCATCTATCAATCGATCCCATAAGAGATTTTTTAAGGCCTCTTCAACAGTTTTAGAAATTTCATATCGTTCTTCAATTATTTTGTTACCAATTCTAATATAATAACTACCTGGAATTAATCTTGAATCATAAAGATAATTCTCGTGGTATTTTATGTCGGCTTCCCAGGCCGTCAATTTTTCACGAATGCTATTCTCTGTTCCTCCAATTGACAGTGGATCAGGAGCAGTAATTTTCAGAACTTGAATTTCTTTATCACTTATCAGGTCTGTCTTATTTTCTAATGCCATCGAAAATCTCTTATCGTTACTAATTATTTGCTCAAGAGTTGTCTTGTAATCTATTTTCGTATAGCAATAAGGCTTATGTTTAGTTGCATCCGGCCAAAAGCAAATTGAATCTAAACTCGGAACATAGAATTTCAGATATACCTTTTGATCCTCTCCAGAATATATAGCAGACATCAGCATTGCTCTAGTATTTTCCGGTAACTCCAGCCAGAACTCATTTTTTGTCTTCTTAGATTCAAGAAGCGAACCTTGCGCCAAGCAACGTACTAATAATACTTCCATAATAAATATTTGCAGATACTCTTAGTAATTAGAATTTGGTAAGTAAATCAGGGCTAGAGGTGTCGTGGTCGAAAATGTCCTGCTTAAGCTTCGTACAGAAGATTGACCGCATTGTCGGTGCCAGTTCAAAGATCTTTGACTGAAAATTCGGATCACTTGGATATTTGAATGAAAGTAGCTTTCTGGGCCCAGACAAGAGTTTACTATCTCGACGTGCAAAGTCCTTTTCAACACTAAGAAAAATCAATAAAATTATCGTTTTCATGGCTTTTTAACAGTGTTATTTTAGTTAGTAATTTACTAGAGTTAAAATCAGGCAAAGTACACATTGGTCGATTGATTGCTCTTATATCTTGTCATAGTATTGAGTGATGGGTTTTGAGTATAACGATGGAAGTTTCTGGCATATGCAGATCACCCATTATCAATCAAGGCTCTAATTCGAAAATGAATCTTTTTATCAAACTCCATGATGGTCTCTTATAACAATCCATGATAATTGATAGGCTTCATTATTTTCAAGATGCATGAATATGATGGAAATGTCATAAGCCTGTTAATGGAAATAGATAAAGTATGACTTCTCAATTACATTTATTTAATATTATTGTCAATAATGAATCGGGTGACTATTTCGTCATAGGATTTTTATTCAGGAGGATCCCATTTGGCAAAATGCCTGAAAGGCTTATAGACGGTCAAAGTAATTAATTGCTCCGTGCAATATCATAAGGCATCACACATCGGGCACGAAAGGTCTAGAATGGCTCAGATGAAGCTATTTGATTACACCGGTTTTGCCATGTTAACGTACACCATCAAACAAGGCCAAAATGGATTTGCACCAGTGGGCGATGAAATGTTATTGGCAAAAATTGTAAGAGAAAATCAGGCAATGTTATTCTTATGTGATATTGATGGATACGCTAAGGCCCAATCGAAACCTCTTCCAGTAGAGAAGGCAAAGGAGATATATCTTCAGATGGTGAATGACGGATTTACTGAATACAATGGAGAAATAAAGACTGTATCGTGAACATATGTAAAATGAATTCTTAAGTCTTGTTGTTATTAGAGTTCATATTTTCTTCCGAAGATTTGGTCGGATTGGAATAGCTAGGTTATTTAATCTGATGGTTAAAACTGTACTATAGATTCAATGTACCAAAGATCCAATACCAAAGCAATTATGGAATCATTTTTGCATGCATCATTTGAATTTCATAATTGGCAACAATGTTTGAAAATGTAATTACGTACCCAAATATCTCAGGATAATCACCTACATCAGTGTTATACTGTGATTCTTGTTCCAATCGAAGATTTGTTTAGAATGACATCTTTAAGTGTAGTTATATTAGCTTCCGTGACTACAGTGGGAATTCTAGATCGTTCTATTACTTTTAGTGCTATGATATCCATAAGATCATAAGTTCCGGCTTGACTTTTTTCATTGCCAAGCAATCGCATACATTGTGCTACGGATATGTCTGAATGTAGTTTAGCATTGGAGTTCTTCTTAGGATCGGAGTCATAAATGCCAGCGACATCGGTAGCATTGATGAATCTACTCGCTTTTACTTTTTCGCATATAAGAGCGGAGGTTGCATTGGTACTCTGGCCCGGATAGAGGCCACCTGTTATCACTATTTTGTTAAACTGAGAGGCTATTGCAACTTCTTCCAATGTTTCAGGAATTTGAGGATAAGTTCCATTCCCTAAAGCTGTTACGAGTAGCATAGCATTCAGGCGGGATACATTTATTCCCAGCATATCTAACGTCGACTCATCCGAGCCCAGGGACCTCGCCAAATTTATGTAGTGTCGAGCAATTTTCCCACCTCCTGCAACGACTATGAGTCGAACTTTATATTCTAATTCTAATAGAAGTTCAGCGTAATTTTTGAGAGTGGATACTGTAGTGTCGAGGTTGAATAAACTCCCACTTAATTTTATTACGACTATATCCTTTTCGCGATTTGACATGTCAGAAACCATCACAAATTGATCCTTCGTCTCCAAATACCTTTCTAGCAGCAATTGTTACCTTCTTTCTGTTCTCTTCATCAGTATAGACTCTAAGCATATCCAAATGACCCGATATGGAATTAATCAGGGGCAATTGCGATACTGGTGTTTTTAATGCTTCCTCTTCCCCAACTAACAATATCGACCTCATTTCCTGTTTGTTCGGAGCGAGTGGAACTGAAGAAATACCCGACACATCTATAAACACACGATCGCTTTTTACTTTCGCAATTTCCGCTATTTTTGAACTTACGTCAGTTATTTTGTTCCAGTTCAATTTATCCCTCAGCCGCTCCTTCTTTTGGATAAACCTCTCGTATACGCATTTTAGTAATTTTCTCTCCAGATAATCCCTTGCTAACTGCCTTGCCAGCTGGTTTCCCTTGGAGGCAAGAATTCTTATGAGAATAGTTTCATCGGTTAAACTGAGATAATTATCTAAGCTGGCAACATTGAAATTAATGGAATCGTATGCTAACAAGATTGAGTGGAGTAACATGACCTCAGCTGATCTAACTGTCTTGTGAAAATATACGGCCTTGAACATCTCGTACCGCGATATTAACATGGATTCGAAGGAGTACAGTGCAGAACGATGTAGCCCAATTCTTGATCCATCTAGAACCCTAAACGAATTTATGATTCTATTATAATCAATTCTGCCATACTCTGCCCCAGTAAATAAACTATCGCGCGGGAGATAGTCCATCAGGTCTGCAGAGAGACTTCCGACCATGATCTCGTTCATGAACTTTGAACTGGACTGTCCAGATGAAAGTTCACTTATGCGTTTCGACGAATAACCATAATAGTTTAGTATGTCATTAATTTCAGTTTGACGTATTATTTCCCCGCCTATTGTTTCATGGTCTTTATCAATTTTAATTTTGATCACCTCTTCAGACAAATGAGAGAAAGGGCCATGGCCTACGTCATGCAGGAGGGAGGAAACACGCAATTCTTGAATACAGTCAGGATTAGGCAACATATTTAATGACAGAAGATGTTCTCCTGCCAATCCCGCAACGTGCATTGCACCTAGTGAATGTTCAAATCGAGAGTGCTGAGCAGAAGGATAAACAAGATGTGCGCCCGCCAATTGCTTTATCCGTCTTAATCTCTGAAAAGTCGGAGTGTCGATGAGATCCCTTTCCAGCTCTGTAAATTGAATATATTTATGAACAGGATCGGTAATTTCACCAACATATTTCATCGAATGTACTTCTGGCCCCATGGTGCAATTAAATCTTGACAAATTTCAATACCATGTTAAGTATATCCCTACTTACTTCTTCCTTTGATCTTTCGCCATTTATGATCTTCCAATTAAAAAGTTTGGCGAGTTTTCTATAATTTTTATAAACGTTCTTTAAAAGATCTTTATCGTTTTCAAAAAGATCTCCCGCGTGTTTGGATCTTGATTCTGAAATGGTAGGTCGAATTTCAAGCACGATACATAGGTCTTCCTTTGGTAGTCCTCTATCCAAGGTCATAAGCCAATCTAATTCCAAATTCTTTGATACCCCGTATGCGAGGTTTGAATGATAATATCTGTTCATAACCAAAATAGTTCCATTGGATAACGTTCTATCAATGATCTCTTTTCTTTCCCATCTATTTGCTGAGAGTAGCATAAGTTTTGTTTCATCTGGATAGTCACGCTTTCCGTCGAGAAAAGACTTTATCTCTCTCCCAATAGGTGTAGAATAATCCGGAAAATCTAATGAAGCACATAATTTTCCTTTATTTCTAAGTGCACTTACAAGGACTCTAGATTGTGTCGTTTTTCCGGCCTTGTCCATGCCTTCTATAACTACAATCCTTCCTTTACGCAATTAATTTTATCAATTATTTGCCAGACATAAAAAGATGTTGAAACTGAAGTCTCCACCCTCCCAAATATTAGAAACATTGTCGACAAGATACATATGATCTAGATGCACTACATCATTCTCCACTTATGAAGATTAGGAATTTGTTCTATACCAAAAATAATTCCAGCGTACTATTATGAGGTTTTATACGAAAATTGCTAAGACTGAAGAAATCGGTATAAGCCGGCATACAGATGTTTCTAATTTGCGAAACATTAATGGTCTCATGGTGAGTTTTAGTGTTTATGACAGCGCATTCATTTAAGAAGCAGAGTACATCATTCAACAGAATAACATGAAATGGAAGGCATAAAAACACACGAAAGAAATTTTGATTCAGCATTTTGTTTTATTGAACTCTAACGTGATAACGCATTATAGTACAATGAAGAAGAATAGACATATTCTACCGTGAAATATGTATGGCGCCGAACATCTTCTAAATTTAATGCGTCGTCAAGCGGATAACATGGATCTAAATTTGTTTGCTCTTGTCGCCTAGTTAGAAGTATATCTTTTTACTTTCATCCAGTACATTCAATATTTCCCCGAAATTCCCCCGTCCAGCCATTATTAGAGTTGATTTGCAAAGTCCCCGTCGGTCCACATACTCCGCTAAGGGTAATCGCTGATGGGATTTGTGTGGCACATAGATCATCAGATGTTTCTGTGCCCTCCAAATCAAAAACCTGGTCCCCTAAATTGCCCCCATTAAAGTACCCTGCAGTATAGAGCGTTCTAGAACTTGAGTCGTTGTCCGATGTAATCTCCCAATTTCCATAAACTGGAGCTGCACTCATGAATGCAGAGAAGGAAAGATTGCTCTGAAATGATTCAGAACCATTTGTACAACTGATATCTCCAGACACACTTCCCGAAGCATCACTACCAAAAGCCACTTTCGAAATTGAACCTGATAACAATACATGAAAAAGAGGCAATAATATCAGAAATAAAACGCATTTTGATTTCATTGCTTTACTCCAGACATTTTTGACCAAATCTTGTGATTTATATTTTATGTATACTCACCCTATAGTTTGAGTTGAAAAACTTGACGAAATTCCTGTAAAGCTTTTCGGATACATTTTCTACAAATAATTATGAAGCCTGGAACGTTTAGAACCCTTCAATAAAATCAAGTTTGAACAGTTAGTGTCAATTCAGTAGTTAATGAAAACAAGGCTTGATTTGACCTTTGCGGTATAATAACGTGTGGTAGTATTAGGACCGAAAATAAAATGGAAGTTAATCCCCGAGGTATACAGCATTATGTATATCATAATTGATTATCATTATTGATAATCTTTTCTGGTATGAATTTTCTATATTAAACAATTCATAATATTAGCGATCTGCCGCTGCATTTCTCATTTTTGTGATATTACTACAGATAATATTGCTATATTATTTACATTGTATTAATATAGTACATCCGCGAAACGTACCTCGACTAATATGGCACAAATGCCGGCTCTGATACCAAAAGAAGTAGAAATCCAGAGACTAAAGAAGATCTATATCATGGTTATAATGCTGGGGTCAATCGCAGCATCCGTAGAGGTAGATAACTTTG
>JBAWET010000388.1:0-5021 GCA_049591355.1 Nitrososphaeraceae archaeon | reverse complement strand
CTCTTGAAATACTGTTTGGTAAGCTCGTTTAATTGCATCAGGTCGACCTTAGAAATACATCAATGCTACTATAGGGACCTAATTAGATCGATACCAGATCTAATATCATTTTCATAGTGGGCATCAGGTACAAATGGCTCGAAGCTAACATATCTATCAAATTCCAATTCCCGAAGAGCTTTAACTATTTCTTGAAAATTTATGTGGGCGAAACCAGGCATTTTTCTGTTATTATCTGCCAAATGAATATGCTTAAGTAAACCGTTTGTATTCTTAATCGAGTATTCAATGGAGTCCTCCTCTATGTTCATATGGAACGTATCTAGAAGTAGACCTACATTTTCCTGAGCAACCGATTTAACTACATACATCGCATCAGCAGAGGTGGTACAAACCGGGGTACTGTACCTATTCAATGGCTCTATGAGCAGATCTACACCACGATCCTTCGCAAATAGACTCAATTCACGCACTGGATCAATTATTGTAGACATCAGTTCCCGTTTTAATAATTCTGATAATCTCGCATGATTCTTATCGGCCTGGACCAACGAATCATCACTAAATAGACAGATGTTGAAGACATTTCCATCAAGCTTCTCGCAGAGTTCTATGCATTTCTTTATGTAATCTTGAGTTTGGAAGAAAATTGACTTATTGCGTGTAACTAGCTTTCGCCCTGAGGATTCTTTGCTAGCACAACCCCACATGCCAGTAATTCCGCTTATAGCTATATTGTGTGAATGAAATAAATCTATAATGGAACCAACATCCACCGAGTCAGGCTCACCGTACATTTCCACAGCATCAAAACCAAGCATTGTCATTCTTTCAAGAGTAGTTTTTAATGGCTCGATATCCTTGAATGATGAAAGTGTAATAGAATATTTCCAATTCATCTAAAATCACACGATCACAAGATTATTTTATAAGACTGTTTATATATCTTCCAATAGTAACAGAATCAACAATATCTTCCTTCCCTTTGTTTATTCCTTTTCTGTCAGAGACATAGACAGCTAATCCCGCACCATCAGACAATGAAGGAACTCGTCCATGCGACGCCTTGACCATTTTACCATTCAGCGGTATTCTATTAGTTTTAGAATCTATGAACAGTTCAGAAGGATCGTATCCAGGTTTTCGATGGATGTCTACCCTGTTAGCGAACGGAGGTGATTTTTCCTCCTCAAACCACCAATAATAACTAAACCACCTGTCTTTGTCAGAAATCGCAATTAGGTCCCCACTCCGTTCATGATCTATATTCATCAACTTTTTACCTTCCTCATCTAAAACAATGTCTATGCCCTCTATAGCATCAACTATTCTCTTAACTTGATGTACGCTAGTACCTTTAACGTAAATATGGGCTACCTGGTGGTCTACCATCGCAAATGCTAAGCTATATTCAAAATCGATATATTCTCTACCTTCTATTTCCCTTACTGCCAACAGACCATGTTCCCTGAATACGCGATTTATAGGGATATCGCTAGTCACATCAGAGAATCCGTACTCGGATAAAATGACAAATTGAGTCTGGTCACGTATTCCAAGATCTGTTGTCTTCTTCATAATGTTACCAACGATGTTATCTACGAATCTGATTTCCTCCTTCAAATTTTTGGGGAAAATTCCCTCTCGTTGAAAAATATAGTCCAGGTGAGGAATATAAGTGAATAAGATGTTAGGTTTTTGCCGTTCCAAAACGAGTTCTGTGGCCCTTCCAATCCACGCACTGGATTTATTGGAAGCAAAAGGGCCCCAATATGTAGACAAATCAAATTTTCCTATTTCATAAGAGATTTTTTCATACAATCCAGGAGGTCGGGAATAACACCACATTATCATCCGGTCTTCCATATGAAGAGGTCTTGGTGTCAATACAACATCGGCATCGGCATACATTGTGTTCTGCCAGAAAAGCGCAGCAGTCGTTCGACCAGATCCTCCTTTTTTGGCAATATCCCATACTTTTTCTGCTTGCACCAAACTGCTTGACTGTTCCCAAAATGAGACTGTATGAGTTTGTCTGTCGTATAGTCCATTGGAAATGATACCATGTTGTCGAGGATATGTTCCTGATAACATACTAGCCTGTGAAGTGCAGGTAACGGCAGGAAATACTGGTCGAACGTTTACTAATTCACCCTTCGCAGACAGGCTACTAATATTAGGTGTTCTATCTTCAGAAATGAGTCTCGGTTCAAGACCCGCAATGTCAACGACTATTAGATGTTTAACCATAACTATAACCAACAAGAACATTTATTTTTTGTAATAAATTCCTTTACCCTACGTTACATAGAATCTTCGTGAGATAATCACTGCAGGTATCAATAAGACTAGTAAACTAAGGCCATAAGCAAATCCCAGTGTGCCACTCATAAATGCAGAATCTAATATTATGATCGACAATACCAAATTGCGAACTATTTTCCTTATCACTTTTGGATTGGAAGAGCCATATTTTCTAACAAGACTCTTAACCAACATTCCAACAAAAATAACTAAAGACAAGAATAGATCCCATTTAAAGAACCCCATAAGTGTAAAATAGGTCAGAATAGCAGGAACTAATGAAAGTAAAACAACAGATATTTGGAAATTGGATTTTTTGGGTGATGGCTCTACCTCTATTCTACTCATGTAACTTATTGCAGTAACATATAAGAATGTACTTACCAGGATCACACTTATCCTGGCGAGATCATTTTGATTACTAATCAAAATAGTAATACCGGGACTACAACCTAAGACAACATTGAAAACTCTAGCTAAGGCTATTGTGAAGTATCCTAGAATGTTATTTTTTAGCCAACAGTCATATGCTACGATTGTGATTAGAAGAATCACGGACAAAAGTACACTTGAGATGCCCACAAAAGTCGCGAGAATTATTGCTAAAATCGTTGCAATAAAAGCAATTGCCAATGCGCTTCGTCGAGATATCTTTCCTGAGGGTAGCGGTCTGTCAGGGCGCTCTTTTCGATCTAATTCTAGATCACGATAATCATTAATGATGATACCTACCACATACAGCAGGATAGATGTGATCGTCAATAATACTAGATTCTCCATTCGTGCCTCCGGGAAAAGTACTAATTGGCTGAATCCAACCATTATGTTCGAAGGAATTGTGAACAGATTTGGAAACCTAACTAAGGCCAGATAGTCTCTTATTGTACCCATTCCTATTCACAGCATGACATTTGAAGATGTTCACTTGTACAAAAAACATTGATATTTCGTGAGAAATCTCTAGATGGTGAAAGCATGAGTAACGTGTTACGGCTCCAATATATTTATGATATTCGAATTCATGGCATTATCTGGCAATATTCCGATTAAATTAGCATACCAGACCATTGAGAAATTCGAGTGACTTCATAGCAACGTGTTCGGGACATTCTTGATATGGGTAAAGTTCTACGGTAGCGTATCCATCGAAGCCAATGTCTCTTATCGTTCTGAAAACAGATTTAAAATCTATAACTCCTTCCCCGGGTAAAAGGTGTTTGTGGATCCTTTGTTTTGAAATGTCCTCAATATGAAAATGTTCGATATAATCAGCTAATTTGTAAATTGTTTTACATAGATCTTCTCCAACACAAAAGAAATGTCCGATATCAAAATTTAACTTTATGCACGGAGATTCAATCATATCCATTAGCTCAAGGAATTCTTGCGAATTTTGTATTAACAATTCTGGTTCAGGTTCGATCAATATTTTTACTCTCTCCTTTTCAGCGATTGGTACCACTTCGGTCAACGAATCAATGAAAGTCTTAAGCAGATGTTCTCTTTTTAGGGAACTAGATGCAATCGGTCCTCCCGGTTCAGTCGAGACAATTTTTGAACCAAGCTTTGCGGCCATCTTCACACAATCTATGGTGTGCTTGATACGCAATCTACGCAGCTCCAAATCCTCTTCGATCCAAGAAGGATGATATACGTCTCCAATTGCATATAGTGTGAAGGCATTAAGATTCGAAACAGCAATGCCCTTTCTTGATAAAAGATTCTTAATGTCAGCAATTCTCTCTTCAGACATAGCTCCTGGATATGCATGAGGTATATCGCAAAGAATTTCTACTCCGTCATATCCCAATTTGGAGATAATAGATATTGCCTCATCAAGGGCATAATTTTTAAACGCATTTGTGCTGAATGCTAGTTTCATGACAAAATATTTCTCATGGTTGCCATGTGAACTTGGGGGATCGTCTAAAGAAATCATATGCATTACGGAATGTTACTGCTTCTATCTTTTCCGCACTAAATCCCTTTTTTCTCATTTCTTTAGCCACCAAAGGTACGCTCAACGGATCTGATATCCCCCAATCAGCGGCGCTATTTACCATTATCCTATCTACCCCGTGCTTTTGAATGATTTTAATTGCTCTTGCTGGAGATAGCTTCGTATGAGGATAAACAGTTAATCCTGCCCAGAATCCTAGCTCAATGGTCTTTTCAATTGTCTCCTCTGTATTATGATCCACTAGAATATTGTCAGTGTACCTGGAACCAAAATTATGTGTCTTTATGACATTTTCTGTTCTCCTTATTCCTTCTGCTTTGTTCATGTGTGGTAAATGAATCATGGTCAACATTTTTTTCTTTGAAGATATCTCCAACTGACGAACAAACAACTCTTCCTCTGCATCATTTATCAAATTATAACCTATTTCACCGATCGCAACCACCCTTTCCCTGTCCAAATATTTCGACATTGCCTCTAATGCCTGGAAGGCAAGCGGCCGAGCCGTAGATTCTTTTGGATTTACAGAGATACAAACAAATTGTTCAATGCCAAAACCACCTGCTCTTTCAGTTTCAAAAGTTATCATGTGTTCCCAATAATCCTCAAATGTGCCAGTAGTAGTTCTTGGACTTCCCAACCAGAAAGATGGTTGGACTATCACCTTAATGCCTGCTCTAGCCATCATTTCATAGTCGTCAGTAGTTCTAGAGTACATGTGAATATGAGGATCAAAAAATTTTACCAAGACTACTAC
>JBAWET010000387.1:0-3805 GCA_049591355.1 Nitrososphaeraceae archaeon | reverse complement strand
TTTGTGATGAAATCGGTAATCGATTCCCTATTCAAGAAATTATCGTTTCACAATCATCATTTACCGAATCACCTTCTAATCCGATAAAATCATGAACAACATCATTTCCTTTCCCGCATGTGAAAATATCTCTTCCCAAACCACCTATTAGATCATCGTCACCATCACCACCGTAAAGGGAATCATTTCCATCGCCGCCAAATATGCAGTCATTTTCACTTCCACCGTACAATATGTCATCACCTATGTCACCGGTAATCTGATCATTGCCACCATTTCCCGAAATTTGGTCGTTCCCATTTCCTCCACGGATTTGGTCGTTTCCACCATTAGCAAAAACACCGCCTTGGATTCCATTTCTCCCTTTGGCACAGTATTCATTCCCTCCATCGCCACCGTTTGCATTCCCTCCATTCCCTCCATTCCCTCCATTCCCTCCATTCCCTCCATTCCCTCCATCGCCACCGTTTGCATTCCCTCCATTCCCTCCATTCCCTCCATCGCCACCGTTTGCATTCCCTCCATTTGCACCATCAGCTCCATTTGCACCATCAGCTCCATTTGCACTCCGAGGACCGTCAACTACTTTCACGTCTCCAGAATCCCCCATAATTTGATCATCACCATCTTCCCCATAAATCTGATCATTTCCTCGACCCGCTGTGATGTTATCATTTCCTCGACCGCCTTGGATCTGATCGTTCCCATCGAATGCTACTATCTGATCATTTCCATCTCCACCGTATATCTGATTATTGCCATTACCAGTATCGATATTATCAGCACTGCCCATACCTGAAATCCTGTCATTTCCATCAAGACCTGATATTTCGTCATTACTATCGGTGCCCACCAGATCGTCATTTCCGTTAGTTCCAGTTATCAATTCAGCTAGACTAACGACGGGATACAAAATCGGACTCAGTAAAAGCAAAGTTGCAACAAAAATTGTACAGGTCGCAGTGATAGTGATCTTATCCATGTTATTATTAGACGTTTTATTATCATAAAATCTATTAAAGATTATGCATCATGGAACTTGATGTCGGTTGAATCGGAATAGGTTTTTTATTCCTAAAAAGTGTCTTCCTATCGAGAGTGAGGTGTTTTAGGCTTGGCCTATCGATAGTCATGCCCCATTTCATATAAAAAATCCGATTCTTCGTGATGTCTGTATTATACTTC
This sequence comes from Nitrososphaeraceae archaeon, assembly GCA_049591355.1. Taxonomy (GTDB): domain Archaea; phylum Thermoproteota; class Nitrososphaeria; order Nitrososphaerales; family Nitrososphaeraceae; genus TA-21. The sequence goes on along the minus strand of JBAWET010000387.1, from coordinate 2,620 downwards.
TGTGATGTTTCAAATCCCTTTACCTTTTCGTTATTACCGACTTCGAATCGAGACAAATTTTTATTATATTTGTTCATAATTTCGATCAACTAGTAAGTGTCCTAAATGTCCTATGACTGCACCATACTAGAAAGGTAAAGAAATGGAATTTGTTATTTTTTTTAGGTTTTTTTTGACTGTATTTGGGCAAGTATTAATTTGTACTTTTGATTCCTTGGTTTTGTCCTAAGTCTGCATCCACAACACGGGCAGAAAAAACCTTCCCATTTAATAAAGATATTACATACCTGGCATCGCTTTAGGCCAGCAGCATATCTTCGACGTCCAATTGGTTTTATTGCTTTATGTCTGCGACATATCCCCTTGCAGGTCATTACAAACTATATTCCTTCAATAGTTCTTTTAGCAAATTTTTTTGTCAGTTTTTCTTCATCCATCGGGTTTCGTTTACACTCATTTCCTGCTAGGGTCTCCAGTATCTGGAGATTGTCCAATAGTCTTAACACAGGTATCACAATATCTTTCTATGACTGTTGCCTCGCCCACATCAAAACAGGCGATCTGTGTTGCAATATTGGCACAAGTGGCACAGAATTTTCTTTTTTTATTTTTAGGATCATTTGTGAATGGCTCTACATACCTTAAGGTTTTTACCCCTTTCATGTCATATTACCTACTAACGCTAGATTAGAATGACTTATGGCAGTTAAGGGAAAATTAGATACTAGCATCATATTATGCAATCATACGTGGTATAAAGGACTTCTGAGTAACATAGGCTCGATTAGCAGGCCATCCCTGACATGAGATAATCTATCAGGATTTCCAATTATGGAGAAGATACGATTGACTCACAGTCTGATGATGCAGTATCTCCATCTACTGGATTAATATACACTGTATCAAATCCTGACCCACATAATATTGTGTCAGTAGCATAATCCCTGAACGATACAGAACCAAGAGCAAAAGATGCTATTAGCGTATCATTGCCTTTTCCACCGTCAATGTTATCTGCTCCAGATCCCCCCTGTACGACGTCATTCCCATCATTACCTTCAAGAGTATCTTTTCCAAGGTCCCCTCCAACGAAATCATCGCCTTGGTCTCCGTGTACGACGTCGTTACCACCGCTACCGTACAAGTTGTCTTTTCCATCTTTTCCAAGTATTTTATCATCACCCATTGTACCGTAAATTGTATTAGGAATATTTGTTCCTGTTATGTCAGATGCCAGTATAAAGGTTGGATTAAACGTAAATAACAGGACAATTGAGAATAGTGGAAGATAGAAATCTGATCTCATTCCCATACCTGCCCAACTGCCCGTCATCCTAATAATTTTCATAGTTCAACTGTAAAATTTTGGATATAAGGGCTGCTTAGAAATATTATCTCGAATAGTTATTGTTCATAGATTTGGTCTAGCATGGAATTCAATAGCTTGATGATTAAGGGATTCTAAACAAATCTAGCTCCATTCAGTACAGCTAGTTTCTATTGCAATGAATTTGACTGTTAATAATGTCCTCTTAAGAACAAATCTTAGCACAAAAGCACTAATTAATTAGAAAAATATTCATTTACTAGTTCGAATTACAACGACTTTTTCGGAACTCGACTCTGCTCCCAACGTCTCGCCTCTTCGCACTAGAATTTTACGCACTCGAGCGTAGGGGTATGATTTTACTGAGGATACAAACATTGTCTCCTTCAATAAACATACTTGGGATATTATCAAGAATAACCAACAACTTGGGTTCCAGTCCAAGTCGCGTATTTATTGAAACTTGTTTGAATTAGGGAAATCACTCAAGATATCAATTGGTTCCACGAAAAAATAGAATGTTCTTAGTGATTTAGAGTGTAGTTATATTTATTCTCACAAAATTGTTGAATTTGAATATGAAGGTTGATCTAGTATCAGGATCTCATCCATATAATAAGGATGAGATAATCATACTTCCAATGATACAACGAGATAGAGATGAGATAATTGTTTCAATACTTAATACAACCGGATCTGGCGGGGCAAGAAAAACGAAGATCATGTACAGTTCTTATCTTTCCTACTCACAGGTAGTTCAATATCTGAAGAACCTTATAGAAAAGGGTTTTTTGGAATATAACACTAGAGATAAGACATTTAGCACAACACCAAAAGGGTTTGCATTTCTAAAACTACACGAAAAAATTGATGAAATGCTCAACACCTCCGATATGGCTATTTATGAGGCATGATCTATGACGTCAAAATTTAAATAATAATAAAAAACAGTTCTAAAAACTAGATCTAGCATCTGTTTTTTATTGTATTATTGATAACTTATCACTAGCTACCTTTTTGAGATTTATAGTTGATGCTAAAATGGCAAGAGCAATCAAAGCTAATACCACGTAATTGGATAAATATGGAATAAATCCTCAGACTTATACCTCCTAAACCCATCTTATTGGTGATATCAGATAGTTGCGTAGGACTAACAGAGTTGAGGCGCCGGGAGTGGGACTCGAACCCACGAGTCCTTACGGACATCAGCTTACCCATCGTTTTCTATTCCCTGTAAGATCTCGAGGCTGACCCCTCTTAGGGCCAATATTTTTGCTTACCTAGCTTGGG
>JBAWET010000386.1:0-53810 GCA_049591355.1 Nitrososphaeraceae archaeon | reverse complement strand
CGGTTAATCAGGTGCCTGAAATTGCGTTGAGAAAAGTTTACCATAAAACGTAACAAAAAAGGGTTCTATTTCTCAATATTTCATGCTTTCGAAACTTGACAAAAATTCTGTGCGTCAGCTTTGGACGAACCTGTCTGCAGAAGGTTACATGACGTCAGATAAGATTTCGACTTGTCAGAAGCGGAAAGGGATTTCAAAGATGTTTAATATGGCTATTTCATATGTTGTTGGACGGGTCCACTATTGATCGTATCTCAGAATTGAGCTACATTTTGCTAACCCGATTTACTACAGATGATTTTCACAAACTACTGAACCTCGAAGGTGATAGACTTGGTAAGAGAACCTGTTTCTGATTGAACTTCGGCCGTTACCTTAAATGAACCCGACGTATCTACTCTAAACGATCTAGTAAGATCTCCGTCCGTAGTGTCAAATTGTTTAATTACAGATCCTGAAGGATCCGTGACTGTAACGAAAATCTTCGCGTTGCTATCCTTCAAACCAGTACTCGAATCAATAGCTTCCACCGTGAGGGATTGTCTTGCTCCTAATGAGATGGGATTCTTATCCACTTGCATGTTTATTTGAATTTGGTTAGATGTCGATTCATTTACGTTTGTCTTCCTATCCTGAACAGATGGCTGTATTGGGAGAGGGAGCTGAACTGCATCAGACCCCTGAGAGTTGACTCCGGTTACATTAATGCTATACCACTTATTCATAGCAAGCGGATTTGAAGGAGAACCAAGACAGGTAAGCTTTGAGGTGAGGTCGTTTATTCCCTCCTGTATTGCGTGATAACTAGAATTGTAGGTGAAAGTCCAGTTGGAGAAGTCCTGACTGCTGCCAGTAGGAGTTGCCCGCTGATATGGCTTCTGGTTATTCCAGTCGACATATACTTGACATTCGGAGGTTCCATTATCAGAAGACTCCCCAGAAATCATAAGGTCTCCCATAGGCACTTGCTGACCAGTAAGTGGAGACGTTATCTTTATCCATATTGCGTACGCCAGATCGCCCTCGCCATGAGCGGAAGACAATATTGCACAAGTTATTAATCCTAGGAAATATAGGAAAAAGGTTTTCTTAGAAAGAGATCCTCTAAAGGTCAATTATTTAATTTCCTAAAGTACGGAATTATAAAGGTTATCTTGCTTGATATTTTTGTCATTTTATAACATGTTGTGTAAAGATTTATGCCCTGATGGAAAATCTTGATCATAAATGAAAGCCTGTCTAGTGCATACTAAATTGAAGAAACATGGTCTATGGGGCTATTAGTAATAATCTGTAGATTCCACATCGGTTTTGATATCCTTTTCAGAAGTCGAATCTAACACCAACTTCCGATCATTAATCATTTCCAGAGATCCATGCTTGCATTTTAGCTCCCATAAAATCAAATCCCTCAATTCTAATATTGTATTTAGTTTCCAATTATGGGGTTTACACGTCTAGGGAAATGGTATATCGATTGGCAGTTCAAAATGGTTCTTACCATTCCCTTCGGTACTGCTCGTAACCTTTTGATCGGTCTCCTTGTTGTCAGAACTTATCTCTTTGTCCAATATTTTAGGGGTATCGGAACACGTTTTGTCTTTGTCACATTGATCATTTCTGACTTTGGTCGAAGGATTTTTGTCTTTACTGTCCTTATGTTTTTCTAAAGATGAAATATTTGCAAGGTTCACTTTCTCCTTTAAATCCTTGGACTTGAAGGGATCGGCGTTATCCGGTTGTAACTCGGTGTTGGTTAGGTCAGTTTGTTCTTTTACATTATCTTGTAGTCCTATTGCGCTGGCAGGGCGAGATAGAGAAGTAGATAGCACAGAAAAAAGAATCAAACTATTGACTATGAAAACTAATACAATTCTAATGCACACTATGCTATCGCTACTCACAAGACTAGAATGGCCATGAGTATATTTGGATTCAGTAATGTACTGCTATATCATGACTTAGGTACAATAGAAAGGAACTTAATTACGGTATCTTAGTAGTGCGTATATTTCTATAACCTCTTGCAATATTCAGTGAATCAAATTGCACACCATTTGTAGAAGTGGATTATTTGGGCCATCATTAGTGAATATGTCAATTCGGCCTTCAATCCGACTGAAAAAAAGATTTGTCAGATTAGGCACGATGCTATGGGCAGCTATTTTCTAATCATTCTTACAGTTGTTGAATCACATCTTCACAATTGTTAGCATTTGTATCTCCTTTCTGGGGGTCAAAGCCTATGACTATGTCGAAACCGCCTCCACAGTCAAAGTAGTCTGCTCCGGGCCCGCCCTGTAAAACATCATCACCGTCTCCTCCATACATTTCATCGTTACCGTCCCCAGCTACTAGGAAGTCATCGTCAAACCCCCCAAATATAATATCGTCTCCGCTATCGCCATACAACTGATCCAGGCCTGGACCTCCTTGCATGTTATCATCTCCAGAATTGCCGTATACCTTGTCGTCATCAAATCCTGCTTGCAGAACGTCACTATCCGGGCCCCCTCTTAACAAGTCATCGCCTGCCAGACCTATGACTATATCGGGGGCTTTGCTTCCATCTATATGGTCATTCAAATCTGTCCCTATACACAAATGAACTCCTTCGGACCTTTGCCAAACAGTTGGGCATCTATTTCCTATACCGCTTACGCTAGTTACTGGTATTATTGTGAGAACCACGACTATAGCAACCAACGAAACTACTACAATCATTTTCGGTAACATACACTTCAAATAAATATGAAGGGGTTAATAACAGCTGTGAGTCAAATTTCCTAATAATGTTTCATAACACCGTTCTCATCTTTCAAACTGGGTAGAATAAGTTTACCTGGCGGGCTTTCACAATTATTGGACTTTGAAGAAGTACTTCTACCAATTGTACTACGAATGGCTTGGTTGAACAGCATTAACATGGAAATTATTTGCATACATGTCAGAAATGCGTTTGAGATCTGTGCTGTTCAGATAATTCCCATCTGAGAAGCTGGCAAAGTTTTCTAATTCCTCCATTCTGGTGATGGTAGGCAAGACAACTGAAACCTGCTTTTGAGAAAGTATGAACTTTATAGCAAGCTCGGTTACATCCCAACCTTTTTCATCAGCGATATACTTCAATTTTTGAACTTTTCCTAGCGCTCCAATAATCCATTCTCTTTTTCTACTATTGCGGTGGTCGTTCTTATCGAATACTGTATTCTCGTTAACTTTGCCTGTAAGAACGCCGGATGCATCAGGAACTCGTGTCATCACTCCTACATTATATTTTTCAGCTTCCTTCAAAAAGGCGTTGCCTGGATCTTGTTCGAGAATATTATATACAGTTTGGAGACTGGTAATGCTTCTTTCTCTAATCGCTAACATTCCCTCATTTTCCCAGCCTATCGCTGGACCAAGAGCTACGCCATGACTTCTAATCGTTCCATCTTTCATAAGCTTTTCTAGTGAAGAGAAGAGATCTAGATTTTCTAAGGCTGGCATCTTGGGATTGTGAAGACTATAAACATCTACATAATCAGTTTGAAGGCGTTCTAGACTGTGTCCAAGTGAAAGGTTAATAAAAGTTGAATCATGTAACTGCGGTAATTCGTTGTGACCAACTTGTTCGACATTATAAAAATCGTATCCCCATTTTGTTGAATAGACTATTTCATTTCTCATACCTTTGAATGTCTTGCCTATCAGTGTCTCGCTTCTTCCCTTCCCATACATATCTGCAGTATCATAGAATGTAATACCTAAATCATAGGCCCTCTTTAGCAGCTTCGTTGCTTCTTCGTCATCTATCTTTCTTCCCCACCAATCTAGACCTATAGTCCAGGCGCCAAATCCTATTTCACTAACATCAATTCCACTTTTCCCAAGTTTTCTATATTTCATTTATCTGCAAACCTCATTAATATCGTCTGTAATGCTCTTAAATTGAGAATCAATGATGACTGGTTTCAGCGATTCTAATTTATTGATATCCCCATTATTCTCAAGAAATCTTACATACTCAGGCATTTCTATGTTAATCCATGATTTGCAGCCAGACCATTCAGGCATGATTTCAAGACTCATTGGCTGGTCAAGTTTATAAACACGAAGAAGTAATGCATTAAGAGGTTTGGTCGGGTTATAATTCATCCGCATCTGAACGTATTTATCATTCCAAATATGATATCGTCGGAGCATGGGAAGAAATGATTTATTTCTTATTTCGTAGATTCGTTCAACCTTTGCGTAAGATTTTATTGTTACATGTTTGCTTGGATTGCCATTAAGTAAATCATCCATTTTTTCTACGTAATCAGGTTGAATGAATTCCCTTGATTGATGTTCCAAAGTAGGATAGAGCCAAAAAGACTCATGTCTGATTTCAAATCCTTGTCTGTATTCTAAAACTCCACCTTTTCGAAGCAATACTACCTGTCTGCCATCTTCAAGTGCCCTACATACTACACTCCATTCCTTAAGCGCTGCGATCATTCTTCAACCCAGACTCTTAATAATGGCCTCAACGTCTTTATAAACACAAACTATCATTGGCGTGTCTTTAACAACATACCTGCTTACTTGAGTCTCACGGAGCTTTACAATCAGATCTTGAAAATCCTTCAAATTTTCAGTCTCAAATGCCAACATGAAATCCTGATCACCTAGGCCAAACGAGTACGAAGTATTAAGTCGGATTTGCGGAAATTTTCTTCCTACTGCTATGTGTTCATCCATCATCTTCTTACGTTCTTCAAAAGGTAACAGATACCACTCCCTCGATTTAATAAATGGGTACACAACATTATACTTCATGGGTTTGTTATCAGTCATGAATGATGGTATAAGGCTACTAGAATAAGCCGAAGACCTTGCTGCCGATAAATATAATTCTGAAATATCAATGTATTTTCCAATTACTGTGGAGTAAATCTTTGAAGTCAATATTTGCATTTTTTCAACAGTGTCTGAGATCATCCATATCATAAATTCAGATTCCTTTCGGAGTCCCATGGTAGAATATGTCTCTACCTTCATTTTCGTTCTAGCAGTTTCGATAAGCATAGCAAACTCTTTAGCAGCTTCCTCCTTACCTATGTCATTAAGCCATCTCCATTTGGGATCTATTTTGTAAAATGAAAAATTAAGATATAACGTGGACGTGCTTACCTTGGCATCTCTGGTCTCAATATTTTTTTTCAATTGACCCTTTCCTTGATGATTCGTGGACCGACATAAGAGTTAGGATAATTATAGAATATTTAAAACTAAATCCAGTATGGATGAGAAGTGGAGAAATATGGCCTAATCATTATAGTATCAGTTATTTTCAAATAGTATTCTTGTGACAGTCTTATTTAAACGAAGGTTATCAGCTGGATAAGATCTGTTTATCGTTTATCGGAGAGTCAGATTGATACTGCTTGTCCCTTATCTGTCTAAATCTTCTATAATCCTGATCCACATTTAGTGCTGCTTGCAAAATTTTACTTTTGATGCCTCTAGACGAATCTAAAAACATCTTCGTATCTTTCGGAACGCAGTGGCCACCTATTCCCTCTCTTGGCTCAAGTATATTCACATTCCATTTTGTATTGAGTGCATCCTTCAACTCCGGAAAATTGATGTGATTTGCTTGACAGTAAAGATACAGTTCCTCTGCAAATGCAATTTGTAGATACCTATCTGCATTTTCAATTATTTTTGTCAATTCAGCAAGTTCTACGTTAGAAACAGGATGCATGGGTATTCCCATAGTTTCAATATTCCTCTTTGAATCGGCTTCAAAGCCTTCTATGAAATCTTGGGCAATTCGAGGATTGCCTGAATTAGAATCATAGAATCTGATACCAGTACGTAGACAACATTCACATACTCCCCCGATCACTCTGAGCTGATTTACCCCGTGGGTATCCTCATCGAGTGCATACCATCTATGGGGAGCGTGAACCACGTGAAGCCTGTGATCCAACAGCTCGAACACTTTTCGTGAAGTTCCGCTAGGGATTGTACTTTCTATTGAAAGAAGACTGCCATTTTTTGCCTCATTGGATATCTTGTGCACGACTGAAAATAATCCGTCAACATATGGCGCAAATATATCATCAGGCTTATGGGTTGATACACAAATTATAAACACGTCAATGTCTGAAAAGTCTGTTATCTTCTTTATGCCAAATTCTGTCTCGGCACGGTCCATCGTGAAAGCGTTAATATCATAACCATAAACGTCAAATCCTTTTTCCTTTACAAACCTTGCTACAGGTAGGCCAAGTTGACCTAACCCTATGATTACAACCTTATTAAAGAAACTTGTTTTTTGATCTGAATGTCCTGTCATGTTTGTCTTTTCCGTCAGTGATAGCTCCATGGCGTATTTTATTGTATTAATAGGTATCTAATGATATCGTGTAATGATTAGTGAAGAATATTTTATTATAAAATTATTGACTCAACGTTAGTATGCAACGTAGGTTACATTGATAGGTAACTCTTCTCTACTTCCATAATGACCGTACTCATAAGTTGTCAAAAATGGCAAGAATTTTTTCGAGATTCTCTTACTCGCAAGTTAAATTGATACAAAAATACAGGCATTTATTATTTGTGACACGTGTTACTATGAAAAGTAGCTGGGAGAAATCATTAGCATGTGCAGATAAGCAACGGACAAGGAAAAAAAAGCAAGTGCTGGCCACTAGAGTTTAACGTATAATTTTTAGGCAAAGCATGATTTAATATCCTATTATCCGGAGCATCTTCGTGGCTAAAACACTTTCAACTCAAGTTTTGAAAACTAATGAAAAGGCTCCCCCATTTAAGCTAAAAGGCGTAGATGGTAAAATGCATTCACTTGAAGATTTCAATTGTAATTGCGCCCTTGTTGTTTTCATATGTAACCATTGTCCATACGTAAAGGCGTGCATTAACGATCTAATAAATTTGCAGAATAGTTTTGCTACATCGCAATTGGAGGTAGGAGGAATTAACAGCAATGATTCTGGCTATTCAGACGAGGGATTCGATAATATGGTCAAGTTCGCAGAAAAATATGAGATAAACTTTCCATACTTAATCGATGATACACAAACGGTCGCGAGAGCATATGGAGCGGCTTGCACGCCTGACCCATTCTTATTTGATCATCAGAAGAGGCTACTATTCCATGGAAGAATAAATGATGCTACTGATCCTGAAGCAATTCCAAAAACTCCCAAAATGAAAAACAACGTAAAGAAGGTTCTTGCGGGCAAAACTCTGGAGAAGGACTTTGATCCGTCCATAGGATGCTCAATCAAGTGGAGGACTTAACCATAATTAAATATCACGCCTTTTTCTCCCCGTGGATGCCTCCATTCCGTACCCTTGGCACACGATCCACATTCTATGCATCCCTCGTGCTGTAACATGACCTTATTGTCTTCCTGGTAGTAACATCTTGTCGGGCAGAGTACAACCAGCTTTCTTAAGAATTCGCTTTCTGGCTCACGTACTATTATATGGGAAATTGGATCATCGTTATACCTTAACCTGGCAACTCTTTCTTCTATCGAAGGTGGTACCGGGGTGTAGGAAGATGAAAGTTTTTTGCCTAGTTTCGAAGCCAACTCTATGGGCACCTGTACATAAGTTTCCTCCGATTCCACTAGCGGCAGGATCTTTTCGTATCCCAAGAGATTAGCTATACCTACCGCTAATCCTCTCAATTTTCCACTTGACATGATTTTGAATATGAATCCATATCTCGATCCCACGATTTCCTTTGGTATGCTCTTTGTCGATTCAAGAAATATCTTGAGATACTCTTTATCTATCTCCTTCATGTCGCGTGTATATGGACTCTGCTCTACCAGAGATGTATAGTACTGTCCCATGTAATCCTCAGCAAAGTTATTCTTGTCTATCGATCGTGAAATAGCAAGCGAAGCCCTTACGGCATCGTCGATCCCTACGTTCAAACCCTCAATCCTGGGTCCAATGAATATACCTCTACCTGCAGCGTCACCCACAAAGAGGATATTTCTATGATATGGTTTCTTCATCCTACATCGCTTCCCATCAGGAACAAGCTTCGCACTATATTCTAATTCCACATAATTAGTAACGAATTTAGTATTATATTTTTCAATAAGCTCCTGCCTTATTGAATCTAGCTTTGCCTTCATCTCTTCAAAATTCCTGAATTTTCCGGAATCTATTAAACGCGCCCTGCCTGAACTAGAATAACATGAATATCTAAGTTCTTCAAAGGTCTTTACGAGTTTAGTCAGTGCAAACCGTTTTCTTAACTGTTCTTCTTTTGAAAGTTCTCTATCGATATCAATTGTAATTACTTCATCCTTAATTAATTCACTAACAAATGGATTTTGAATTAATGCATTGACGAGAGCTGATGGTTCTGTCGGCTTGGAAAATAGTGATTCGTAGTGATATACTGCTCCAAGGGATAGAGTATCCCTGTTAGTGTAAAGGAATCCTCCACCTATGTGGTTTAGAGTTACGTCACCAGCAAAAAGATGAGCGGCCCCGCCAGAGGAGTCTATCTCAAACCTTTCTTCTATGGTCTCCTCAGGTAATTTTATTACAACTTTGACTCCCTGATACACTTCATTTGGAGCAAATTTTTGTCTCGCACCAGTCAAATACGCAATTTCAGAATTTACTCCATCAGCAGCAATTATCGCCTTTACCTGGAATTCCTCTAACTCGTCTGTTTGAATTAGCGTTTTATTCTCGTTAGACCATTGGATGTCTCGAACATGGACCCCTGTTACTATTCCGCCTCCTTGTTTTTCTGCACTTTCTGACGCCACACTTGCAAACCACGAATTCAATTTGTTCAGTAATACTGAATATCCAAAGTTTGTCTGATATTCGTGAGCAGGAGTAAGGTCCAATGTAAAAATCTTGTTCGCCGACGTTGCATGAAGTATGTATTTAGTAATATGTCGTTCGAGAGGAGCTGAAGACTCGAAATCGCCTCCGTAAACGTCTTCCACATTGTAGACTTTGCCATTTCTGGGTCTCTTTGAATAGAGAATTCCACCAGACACATTTTTAGTCCCCACCTGCGGACCGGCTTCTATGAGGACGGCTTGCTTGCCGAGATCCGATAAGTGTTTTAGGGCTGCCAAACCTGTTGAACCTCCCCCGACTATAGCCACATCAAATGTTTCCAATTCTATCTACTCCATATGTGACGACACAATCGGCGTCAGTTTTTTTAACTCTTCTATGATGATCGGAAGAACATCTTCCATTCTACCATTTATGAATATGTCTGATTCGTCTTTTATTGGAGCGTTCTCATCAGGATTAATTGCTACTACAAATTCTGATTCCTTCATTCCTGCAATGTGCTGAACTGCCCCATGAATTCCTGTAGCAATATAAAATGATGGTGCTACCTTGCTGCCACTGGTACCTATTACCCTTTCCGGTATCATGTATTTGGAATTTATCGAATCGCTTAATTGATACAGCCTCTTCGACAACGGTAATGATATTCCAATTTCTGCATCTAGAAGTCTTGCGAATTGCTCGATCAGTTTTACATTTTGTTCAGGATCTTCTTTTATCCCACGCCCCATGCTTACTATACTTCTGTGGCTGTCAAAGTCAATTTTCTTTTTCAGCAACTGTTTGCTCAGAACCTTAACCTTCAAGTCCTCCGGGTCGATTGTGGGTTTATACTGCAAAATCAGGCCTTCTCTAGCAATATCAGGTTCAATTGCATTGAAAACGCCAGGAATAATACTGCAACCTTGCGGATGATAATCGCGCATAATTTCTGGATTTTTATTGTCAAGACACAATATGGTAGTCCACAAAAATCCTGAGAAATCAGGTCTATACATCTCAAGAGTTCGCTCGTACCTAATAGTCTGTCCCTTTGTCTTATGTTCGTGTCGGAAATCAATGTCACTTATTACCAGTTTATTAATGTCTGACGCTAGACCCGACTCTAGCTCTGCAAGTACCGTTGATGATAAATGCCTCCCTATACTGTCTGCAGAGAAGAACATGTATCTTGGTTTGATGTATGGAGGGATATACTCTGGAGAAATCTGCTTTGCAAGACCTGCATCTCTTGAGATCTGGGCAATAACCTTGGTGTCAATAGTATTTCTAGAGTATTCCAATTCCTTATGTTCGGCATAAACCACTACATCAGCGCCATACGAGATTAATTGCTGACAAAGGTCCTGTACTTTGTATCCAAGCACGACTGCAACGACTCTCTCGGATTCCTGGTACCTTTGGTTGAAATCATCCATCAGCCTTCTAGCTTCTCCTAGCATTTCGAGACTTACGGGAACTAGCTTTCCGTCTATGTGTTCTATTACGACATAAAGATTTCTGAATTTTCCGCCACTAGTATTAGAACTTGATTCTGTGACCATTTGTTATCAGCTCACAATTGGTCGCAGTTTTGGAACGATTGATTTAATTGCATCGATATCCTGACCCTCAATCAATTGGGTTTTCCTGCTTGCTTTAGCCTTGGGTATCTTTTCAACCCTATAAACAATTGTCGGAGAACCAGGAAGGCCCACTAATTTAGGATCCACTCCCAAGGATTTACTATCATAAATCTTAAGGAATTGTTTGTAATTATTCGCACGTGCGATAGCTTCTTTCCTATACTTTGCGAATGCTAGGCGTTGGGATATAGTACGATAATTAGGGCTATACGAAGGATCCACAGTTATAAACACTGGTAGAGGCGCTTCGACTTCTTCAACCATTCCATCAAATCCCTGCAGCATTACGAGCCTTTTAACAATCACATAATTCCTTTCTAGGTCAATATTAACTTCTATAACATTTCCCAAGAATGTATACCCTAGTTTCCATGCCGTCTGAGGTCCTGTTTGACCAGTTTCTCCGTCAGATGCCCTATGCCCTGAAAAGACAATATCTATTTTGTCTCCATCAAGCATTTTCACAATTCCACTTCTGAGCGCTTCGGCAGTGGCAAGAGTATCAGCCCCAGCAAATATCCTATCGCTATACAGATTCATCTCATCTGCATCAGTAAGTTCCTGAGCTTGTCTTAGTGCTGAATCAGCAATTGGTGGACCCATTGTACCTATAGATATACGTGAGCCGTAGGTTATTTTCATATAAAAAGCAGCATTGCAGGCAATTGCGCTATGGGGACCTAATATACTCTTAGTTTCCGCTCTATTCAGGGTTCCATCTGGATTGTAACTAACATTACCTTCAGAAAAATCAGGCTCGAGTTTCACAATAACCGCGACATTTACCAAAATCTTCGCTACCTAGGCAGTTGGTTCCAGATTTTTCCTTTAAATGGTTTACGAATTAGGCATAAATAGGAGTCAAACGATTGAAAACAGTTAAGTTTGCTATTCCAAACTATTCGAGAAATGGCCAGAAAATGTCAGTTATCCAGTCTCTTTCAATTTGTCATATGATGATCTTAAGCTCTCGTAAAAATCTTCCATGCGAGGATTTAACAATGCATAAGCCAAGTAGAAATCTTCTGCCTCACGTAGATATCTCTTGATCTTGGCTGCAATCACCACATCTTTCTGGGTGTTCAATTTGGATACAAAGTTCATATTATTTATTCTGTCTGCAAGTTTTATTGCCTTTACGTCATAGTCTGCTGATGAGAGAATCTTGCAATAATCGTGGAATCTGGCTAACTGACGATCTTCATTCGTTTTGCCCGGGAAGTTTTCAAGTGGTTTTATCTTCAGATCAATACACATGTTATAGATCTTATTTCCGAATCTATATCGGAGATAGGCATCAAAACCATAATCCTTGGTACGATACAAATCAAGGATTTTCTCATTGTCTTCCATTATATCATGCAGTATTGCAGATGCGACTTCAACACTTGTAATGTTTCGTTTTGCATTCAGATAGTGATCTACTACATGCTTTGCTACCGGCCAGATATGTGTTTCAAGGAAAGGAGACTGCTTATCCTCTCTTCTAACTTGTCCGTGCACTTCTGAGGCAATATCTAGAGCAGCAGTTACAAAATCATCAACTCTGACTTGAGAGTCTTGAAGAAAAGTAATAAGATTTCCTCGCCTGAGGAATTCAGGATCAGACATTGTAGTCTATCAGCGAATGTTAAAGAAAAGATTTTCCATTTGATCGAGTTCTTAAATATCACTTAAAAGGAGTGGTGCTCGTAGCTAGTGGTAGGTCATAGGATCAAAAAAATGGAATCCTGTAATAAATTTTGTAGGTCTTGGTTCTGGAATATTCCAATGTGAACTGGTCATACACGCGACAGTCATAGAAAAAAGAAAAATGGGACTCAATCTTCCAATTTTCAATTCTCGTCCTCAAATGATTAATAATTCTGTATCTTGTCTTGGTCCGGTTTTCTAAGTTTAATATTATATGCAAGCCCAAATCTATGGGCTTCATCTCTCAATGACTGCAGTATTTTTAACGCCTCACTCCTTTTGGAAAGAATTATTGGCTCTTGCGACGAATCTGAATATATTACCTCATTCTCCTTGGCAATCGAAATGCACGATATATTATTTACAATCTTCAGTTTACCTAATGCGGAATTGGCACTATTAAGCTGTCCACGCCCGCCATCAATCAAGATCAAGTCTGGGTAATTGTCTGGTTCATTTAGATCATTTTCTTCTCCTTTTCTTCCTCCACAACTTTCTCTTATGTTTCCTCCTTTTGTACTATATCTCCGTGTTACAATCTCGCCTATCATCGCGAAATCATCTTGTCCTTTGACCGATCTTATTCTAAACCTACGGTATCGAGACTTGTCTGGGATACCGTTTGAAAATCTAACACATGAACCAACGGCTATTGAAGAACCAAGATTCGAAACATCAAAACAATCGATTATTTTAGGGAGCCTGTCCAAATCTAGTATATCTTTTAATTCAGTCAAGGCAGGCTCAGATCCCCTTTTTACGTATGTCAACAAATTTCTGACTATAAGATTCATTATCTGAATTCTTTCTGGCCCACTCTTCTTGGATATACGAATTATTTCCACTCTGTGAGATGCTATCCGTGTTAATGATTCTTCGAGAGTAATCTTAGAATCAGGCTCATCGTTCACGTAAATATTGTGTGGTATTGACGGTACACCAGAATAGTACTGCAATAAGAAAGTCGAAAGTGAGTTCTCGGCAACTAAGTCAAATTCATATTTTTTCCGATCTCTTATAACCCCGCGATGTCGTCGCAGAATCATTACATGGGCCTTGGCTCGTACGACGTCATGTAATATGCCTACAAATTCTTCATTTGAAGCAGATCTTGTTACACATTCCATTTTTTGTCTAGATCTAAGGTTTTCCAGTCTGATAATTGTGTCCCTTATCTCTTTTGCTTTTTCATACTGGAGGCCCATCGAAGCTCGGGACATGTCACTTCGCAATTCCGCCATAAAATTATCTATGCTCCTCTTTTCAGAAAGAATATCTGAAAGCGCGGTAACGTTTCTCATATATTCTTCTTGAGTAACATTACCCACACAAGGAGCATCACAATTCTTTATGAAATATTCTAGACAAGGCTTCTTTGGAAGCCTGTTGCATATTCTAATTTTAAATATTTTCCTCAGGAATCCGACGGTCAAGTATCTAGAACTTCCCTGTACAAAAGGTCCAAATATTTTTCCAGGAGGCCCTCTAAACTTTCCTTCTCTACTTCTTCTGGTGACCAGAAGTCTTGGGAATACTTCATCAGAAATTTTTAGATAAGTATACCGCTGCTGATCCTTTAGCTCTATATTGTAAACAGGTCTGTATTGCTTTATCAAGTTAGATTCCAAAAGGAACGCCTCTATCTCGTTGTCTGTGATCATGAAATCTATATCAAAGACATTTCGTAAAAGACGCGATGTCTTCCATTCAGTTATACCTTGGTTTTCGCCAAAATAAGAGAATACACGCTTTTTAAGATTTTTTGCCTTTCCGATATAGATAATTTTTCCCACCTTGCTCTTCATCAAGTAGACTCCTGGCTCAGACGGGAAGCTCCTTGATTTTTCTTTAATAGTTATGGAATTTTGTTGGTATACCAATTTCATATCCCCTGAGCTTCTATTCGTCAATCATCCCATCAATCGTCCTACAAATAAATTAACGAGCCAATTCGCCATAATCTCTACTTGATAATTTGTCCTTGGCAATGCAATTGAGAAGTTTTGCTTCCTTGAAACAGTTGCGCTATTCTACTTCAAGTTCCTACTTTTGATCGTAGGAGCTAATCCCAGCTTTGGCTTTAGATATGTGGCCGTATGACTGTTCGTTTGTTTAGCAACAAACTCGGGTGTACCTGCAGTTACTATCTGTCCTCCATTATCGCCTCCTTCTGGTCCCAGGTCTATTATCCAGTCTGAAAAACCAACTACGTCAAGATTGTGTTCTATTAGTATGACTGTGTTACCCACATTTACTAGTTTGTCTAAGACAAGTAATAACTTCTTGACATCTGAAAAATGGAGACCTGTTGTAGGTTCGTCAAGTATGTAGACTGTTCTTCCTGTATCCCTTCGGGAGAGTTCTGAGGCCAGTTTAACCCTCTGGGCTTCTCCGCCTGATAGCGTTGTTGCAGGCTGACCAAGTTTTATGTATCCTAAACCAACATCGTTTAAAGTGCTCAACTTCTTTTCTATTGAGGGTATGCTGGAAAAGAACCGAAGCCCTTCTTCTACAGTCATATCAAGTATGTCTGCGATACTTTTGGACTTAAATGTCACTTGAAGAGTTTCAGAGTTGTATCGTTTTCCTTTGCACTCCTCGCAGGTTACAAATACATCTGCAAGAAACTGCATTTCTATCCTCTTGACTCCTGCTCCTTCGCATGAATCGCATCGTCCACCCACAACATTAAAGGAGAATCTTCCAGGCTTATACCCCATCTCTTTAGCTTTTGCAGTCCTAGCAAAGATCTCTCTTATAGGACCAAAAGCATTCACATAGGTTGCCGCGTTGGATCGGGGTGTGCGGCCAATAGGTGACTGGTCTATCCCTACTACCTTGTCCACTTGTTCAAGGCCTGTAATGCTATCATGTGCTCCAGCTCTCTCCTTTGAGCCATAGAAATGGCTTGACAGAGCCTTAAACAATATATCATTTACCAAAGTGGATTTGCCTGATCCCGAAACGCCACTCACGGTGGTAAGGCAACCAAGAGGAAAACTCACGTCTAGTGATTTGAGATTATTTTCTCGAGCCTTCTTTATGGTAATCCACCATTTTGCGCTCCTTCTCATCGTATTCTTCTTCTCGTCATATACCCTGTCCTCACCTCTCAAAAATGAGCCAGTTATAGAATTTTTGTTCGCAACTACTTCGTCTAGCAGTCCGCTTACTACAACCCTGCCACCGTGAATTCCAGCTCCGGCGCCTACATCTACTATCCAATCCGCATTTCGAATGATCTCTTCATCGTGTTCTACAACGATCAAACTATTTCCAAGATCCCGAAGTTTCTTGAGTGTTTGGATTAGTCTACTATTATCCCTCTGGTGAAGACCTATTGTCGGTTCGTCGAGGACATAGAGTACTCCTGTAAGGTTAGATCCTATTTGGGTTGCCAGACGAATTCTCTGAGACTCTCCTCCTGAAAGCGTTGACGCCATTCTGTTTAAAGTCAGATAATTGAGACCTACATTTTGCAAAAACTCAAGCCTAGATATTATCTCCTTAAGTATGTTTCTTGCGATGTACCTTTCGGTATCGGAGAGCTCAAGATTAACAAAGAATTGATAGCAGCTATCAATAGGGAAGTCACACACTTCCATAATCGACTTGTCGCCTATCTTGACAGCCAGCACCTCTGGTCTGAGCCGTCTACCCTTGCACAGCTCGCATGAAAGCTCTCTGATGAATCGCTCCATATCTCTTCTTTTTGATTCTGATTCGGTCTGAGCGTAAATCCTAGCCAAATTAGGTATCACTCCCTCAAAAGAATTACGATACTCCCAAGAAGAGTCAGAATTTTTGGACTTATAGTGATATTGAATATTCTCTTGTGTCCCATACAGAATAACGTTTAACTGTTTTTCTGTCATAGATTTAATTGTCTGGTAAAGATTAAATCCAAATTTCTTTCCTACGTCACGCAGCATAGAAGATCTGAAAGTCGCAAAGTGACCAGTCCAAGGCTTTATCGCGCCTTCTAAGATGCTCTTGTCTCTATCAGGAATTACTAATTCCGGGTCAAATTCCACTCTTATGCCAAGACCGTTGCACTCTCTACAGGCACCAAAGGGCGAGTTAAACGAAAATGACCTAGGTTCAAGGTCAGGCAAGCTCAATCCACAATCTGTGCATGCGTTCCTCTGTGAGTAAACAATAGTTTGGTTATCAGCAAGGACTTTCAGAATACCCTTGGCAGTCTTCAGGGCAGTCTGCACTGCATCAAACAAACGTGACCTCTCTTCTCGGGAAGGCGTCAGCCTGTCTATTATTATTTCAATTGTATGCTTCTTTTGTTTGTTTAATCTTGGATACCGAGTCTTAATCCCATTCGTTTCCTCGTCAGTCAACTCGTCAAGGTTGATTATTTCTCCGTCAAGCATGATTCTAGCAAATCCATTTTGTTTTATCTCCAAAAACAATTTTTCATAGGTTCCTTTCTTCGCCTCAACAACAGGAGCCAGTATCATTACTGTCTTTCCTTCACTTCCCTTGAGTATGGAATCTGTTATAGAGTCCGCAGACTGCGCCGTAATTTTCTTGCCGCATTTGTAACAGTGAGGTATTCCTATCCTTGCATACAGCAATCTCAGGTAATCGTAGATCTCTGTGACCGTTCCCACAGTTGAACGGGGATTCTTACTTGTGGTTTTTTGTTGGATTGATATTGCAGGAGAAAGTCCCTCGATAGAATCAACATCTGGCTTGTCCATCATTTCCAAAAATTGGCGAGCGTAAGCTGAAAGAGATTCTACATAGCGCCTTTGTCCCTCTGCATATATAGTATCGAAGGCCAGAGTTGATTTTCCAGAGCCAGAAAGTCCAGTTATAACGACCAGACTGTTCTTGGGGATTTCCAAGTTTATGTTCTTGAGATTATGTTCTCTTGCACCCTTTATTACGAGCTTGTCTTTCAAATTTCTTTAAACACCTGAACCATCATTCATCCTGTTTTCCCTGTCCGGGGTATGACCTGCTGGCGATCATTATCATTATCATTGTCAAGTGCCGCTCGAATCTTCGAAAGCCGGTCTCTTAATTCTATGGCTTTTTCAAAATTGAGATCCTCTGCGAATAACTTCATTTTCATTTCGATATCGACTGCAAGCTTGACAAGATCGCCTCTTGGCATTGATTTTATCTCCAAATGGATACCTACTCCTTCGGCTCCCGCAGCAATGGGTTTTATGATACTCCTTGGAGTAATCCCATGCTGTTGATTGTAATCCATCTGTTTCTGCTTCCTTCTTTCTGTCTCGGCGATAGCCTCTTTCATAGATCTTGTGAAGGTGTCCGCATACATTATAACTGCACCATCAATATGTCTTGCCGCTCTTCCAAACGTTTGGATGAGGCTAGTATTATTGCGTAGGAATCCTTCCTTGTCCGCATCAAGTATGGCAACAAGTGAAACCTCTGGAATATCCAGTCCCTCTCTAAGCAAATTTATACCAACAAGAACATCAAAATCACCCCTTCTAAGTTGGCGTATAAGCTCGGTTCTTTCAAGACCTTCTATTTCCGAATGCATGTATCTTACCTTCACATCTTTTTTTGCTAGGTACTCCGCAAGATCTTCTGCCATTCTTTTCGTTAAGGTTGTCACCAAAACACGCTGATCTTTTGAGGAACGTTTCCTTATTTCAGAAATAAGATCTAGTATCTGGTTCCTTGTAGATCTAACTTCAACAGCTGGGTCAACAAGTCCAGTTGGGCGAACCAGCTGTTCTACCACACGGGTACTCAAATTTAATTCGTAATCGGCAGGCGTGGCAGAAACAAAAATTACAGACTTTAAGTATTTTTCAAACTCCTCAAATTTGAGTGGTCTATTGTCAAATGCACTTGGCAGGCGAAATCCATAATCAACAAGATTCTTTTTTCGAGTGTAGTCTCCTCGGCACATCCCTCTTAGCTGCGGTATAGTAACATGTGATTCATCAATTACTAGGAGAAAGTCGTCACCAAAGAAATCTAGCAAGCAGTATGGCGGCTGCCCTGATGCTCTTCCGTCTAGATGTCTGGAATAATTTTCTATGCCAGAGCAGTATCCAAGCTCCCTTATCATTTCCAAGTCGTATTTCGTGCGAGAAGCTAACCTCTGTCTTTCCAGCTCCCCTGGAAGATGCGGAAGCCAGTCAGATAACTCTTGCTCAATTGATGTGAGAGCAACTTCCCTGGCAGAATCATCAACAATATAGTGTTTGGCTGGAAAGATCTTCACAGAGTCTGCATTTCTTTTTCGTTTCATTGTAATCTGCTCGTGTATCGAAATGTCTTCTACTTCATCTCCAAGCAAAGAAACCCGAATCACGTCATCTGCATATGAAGGTATTATGTCAATTACATCGCCCTTTACCCTGAATGTTCCGGGAGTCAAGGCCGTATCATTTCTTTCGTATCTGGCCTCGACAAGGTCATGTATCAAACCACGCCTGTCAGTACCCGTACCCTTACTTAGAGAGATTGCACTTGCTTCCCATTCAGATGGAGAGCCAAGAGAATATATGCAAGATACTGTAGACACGATGATAGTAGGCTCGCCTGACATCAGCATTGCAGTTGCCTCTAATCTCATCTTTTCTATCTGTTCGTTAACCTCAGTATCTTTTTCGATGTATGTATCAGTCTGTGGGATATAGCTTTCTGGCTGATAGTAGTCGTAAAAGCTGATGAAATACCCAATATTATTTTTCGGAAAAAATTGCTTAAATTCATAATAAAGTTGGGCAGCAAGAGTCTTGTTGTGTGATATCACCAGCGTATTCTTATTTACCCTGGATATAACGTTAGCAATTGTAAAAGTCTTTCCACTACCAGTAACACCTAACAAAGTCTGAATTCTATGGCCTCCAGCCAACCCGCCGACCAATGAATCTATGGCAAGAGGCTGATCGCCACGTGGGGAATAAAGATCAGAAACCAACGAAAATTTTCTAGCGAGACATTCCATGAGAGGGTAGATTAAGGCTTCTGATGCATATATATTGTTAATGTCATAGTCAACCCTCTTTTCATCGACACTAGCCTATTCCTTGCTTTGTAAATTAGCAAACACTTCATGATCACAATGGTACAAAACGATAAAATATTTCTGTCACTACCAATCCCAACGCAAAGACTCATTTGCCGCAGCCAATCAAAGAGGGGAAAGAGATATCATCGTTAATAAGCTGACTTGAGTCATTTAGGTTTGATGGTCTTGGCATCCCTTCCTCTAAGCTTGGTAGTGGCAGGTACAACCAGTGGGGTGGGCAAAACGACTGTATCGTTGGCAATTATGTATTCTCTCAAAGATAGGATGGGTTACAATGTTCAGCCTTTTAAGGTGGGGCCTGACTTTATCGATCCTACCTACCACAATATTGTAACTGGAAACCAGTCTAAGAACTTGGATGCCTGGATGATGGGAAAAGGGGGAATAATACAGAGTGTCCTTGATGCTTCAGAAGGTGTAGACATAGCTGTAATCGAGGGAGTAATGGGATTGTACGATGGTCTAAGCGGCAAAACTGATTTTGCTAGCACCGCCTATGTAGCCAAAGTTCTCGATGCGCAAGTTATACTGATTATTGATGCTGGTAGAGCGGCAAGGTCTGTGGCCGCTATGGCAATGGGATATATACAATTTGATAAGGCCGTAAATATAGCTGGAATAATTCTAAACAATGTCGCAGGTGAAAAGCACGCTCAGTATATTAGAGAAGCCTTTGAGCAAAAATTAAAGATCCCTATTATTGGTATCATTCGCAGAGACAAGGAATTGCGGTTAAGGGAGCGTCACCTAGGCCTGATTCCCACAGATGAACTTGATCGAAAGATGAAAGGAAAAGTATTGGATATTGCAAGAAGTGTGGCTGACGAAATAAGCTTTGATGCTTTACTAAAGATTATTGAAAATCAAAAAAAATTCAAACAACTGAAATTACCAAAAGAAGGAACAAAGAAAGCAGTTGCCAAGCCGACTCAGCCTAATATAATAAGAATTGCTGTGGCGTTGGACAATTCCTTCAATTTCTATTATGCAGAAAATTTGGGTGTTTTGCAAGAACTTGGGGCCGAAATGTGCTATTTCAGTCCTATCCAGGACAAAAAGATCCCTGATGATGTTTCTGGAGTCATGATAGGTGGAGGATTTCCAGAAGTGATGGCAGATAAGCTAAGTGCAAATGGATCTATGCGCAAATATTTGGCAAAGCTCGCAGAAGATGATATGCCATTTTATGCTGAATGTGGTGGTCTCATGTACCTAACGAAGTCCATCTATGGATATACAAAATCTCCAAAATCATTTAAGATGGTTGGGATAGTTGATGCAGTTACAAATATGGTTGGTAAGCTCACTTTAAACTACACACAGGCAGATGTCTTAGATAACAAGTATGGGAAGATTGCAAACTTAAGGGGACATGAATTTCACTATTCAAGAATTGAAGATGCTGCTAAAGATTTAAGATATGCTTACGATATGCGACGGGGCTATGGAATTAATGGTAAGAAGGATGGAGTGTCGATTTACAACTGCCTAGCTTCATATATGCATCTTCATTTCTCTGACCATAGATTTCCGAAAAAGTGGATCGACAGATGTAAAGAATATGCCAAAGCGTAACATTGTTACTCGGAGTAACATATAACAAAGCACTCCAAATCTCCAACTAACCCCAAATGCCTTTGTTCTTCCATTCATTTTTTCGAACGCTAAACTGGTTTGGAAGTCAAGTGACAGAGTCAAATACATTGCTTTCACACTTCAATGATGGTTCGTTCTACGGAATCAAGAAATGACTCGATGTAAAACCAATTAAATTGTTACTAATCTTTTTGACCCTTCCTTATTCCAATGACGGCATAGTTTAACCCAGTATCTGTTTTTCTGTTAAGAATTCCTCGACCGTCGTATACAGGAATACTTCTTAATTGATCTCTTCCAAGCTTCTTATACTCGGGGTGGTCGGCAACTAATATTACAAGGTCGCTGCCTTTCAGTGCCTCCTCTAAATTAGATGTCAGAATCAGATCACTGCTAAGATTCGGATCTTCACTGACAAGGGGATCGTGAATTATTATTCTATTCACACCATACTTTCTTAATTCATCTATCAATACATAAGTCGGTGATAAGCGTGTATCAGACACTCCCCCCCTGAACGCAAGTCCTAATATGGTTACGTTTAGTTTAGAAGGATCAGTTTTTTTCACTAATTGCAACGCCCGGCTTACACAATAAGATGGCATTGAATTATTAATAATTCTGCTCATCCGAGTGATATCACTCTGCACATTTAAGCGTCGCGCAAGATCCAAAATAAACTGTGGATAGATAGGAATACAAGCACCACCAACACCTATGCCCGGCTTATGTATGTGACAATAGGGCTGAGAATTTGCTGCTTCTCTTGCTTCCCAAAAATCGATTTCGGCTGCCTCACATAATTTTGCCATCTCATTGGCTAAAGCAATATTGACATCTCTGTACACCCCCTCAAAGAGCTTTTCCGCTTCGGCTGTCCTAATATTACTCATCATTAGTATCCCCTTTCTAAAAATCATCGAATAAAGTGTGTGAGATATCTTTTGACTGTCAGGACCAATCGATGATACAATAGCAGGATAATTTTCTTCAATATCTTGCAATGCACGTCCTTCATAGATCCGCTCAGGATTGTAAACCATGCAAAAGTCGCGTTCAACTGACAGGCCACTTGTTTTCTCTATTATTGGAACAATGACATCTTCCGTTGTGCCTGGGGGTACGCTGGGGTTCAAGGAAATTACGTCTCCCTTCTTAAGTCCCTTCCCTATTGATGTAGCTACTTCATTTACTGCCCTAAGATCAGCCGACATCTCTTCAGACAAAACGGGAACACAGATCATTTTGAAATACGACTTTTTGGACGCCTCTATTGGATCTTCAAATAATTCAAAACGATTGTTTTTCAAGGCCTCTGCGTATGCCTCCGAAATTCCAGGTTCTGGAATCAAAGTCCGACCTTCCATTGCTGCTCTTAATACCTTTCGAGAATTGTCAACACCAATTACATGGGCACCAGCCCTCAGCCAAGCTGCGGCTAGCGGAGATCCAACATGACCTAATCCATATATTGCAATCTTTAACCTTCCATCTTTGATCTGCCGGATCAGGTCATAATCAATGTCTGCGACGGAGACTGAAGTAGAAACCATAAAGTACTTCTGATGCGTTCAATTCTGTATATATTTGATTACGCCCGATTTGAATACTGTATAATCAACTGACTAACTTGCTCGCCATCTCGATATGAAAGGAACATTGGTATACTGTTTTCTTAATTATACCTGCTATTATTTAGATAATTGTCTGATTGTGGTAGCAATTCTTTCTATAGCCTTAAAGAAGCTCAAACTAAATTTAAGATTGTCTTCTCTTTTCCAACTTGTGTAAATTCTTACTCTGTTATCCTGGGGGTCAATGCTGATTTCACCTTCATCTAGCATTAAGGGCATCAACATTTCAGATAATGTTTTGTCCGATTTTAGTAGGTCGGCCAATCTCCCACCACTCCACCGTAAATCTATTACTGCTTTGTTTCCAAGATGACCTCTGGTTATAGGCTCACACTTAGCCATGAAAATAGCAGGATCTACAACTTTGACAGAGTCTACTATAAAATGAACCTGATAGTATGGAAGAGCACCATATGGAAGAGGATTTGGGTCATGTGAAGACATGGGTCTACTGAATCACTCAGAAGCATTCGTATCTCCTTGTATATCAATTTATGTTCCACTCTGCCGGTTTATTATTCTGCTTAAAATCAAAAAAACATCTCTACATTGGACGTGAAAGTAAATTGGAGTTGTTGTTCAAATCTGTCATGACACTAATTTGTATGCTTCTTTACGGAGATAACTAGAGAGTTCGGATATTTGAATTCTTACTTGCAACATTGTATCTCTGTTTCTGATCGTCACTGTGTCGTCAGAAAGGGTTTGCCTATCGACCGTTACTGCAAAAGGTGTACCAATCTCTTCAAGCCTTCTATATCTTCTTCCGATTGAACCAGACTCATCGTAAAAAACTGGGAAATCTAATTTGAGTTGAGAATAGATCAGTTGAGCTTTTTCTCGCAATCCATCTTTTGTTATAAGTGGAAGAATTCCTGCTAATATGGGTGCAAGATATGGTCTTAATCTCAGAACCGTTCTTTCATGTTCGAAGTCTTCGAAATATGAGTGCTCTAAGATTGAATAAATACTTCTATCTATCCCCATAGACAACTCAAATACATTAGGAAGGACCTTGGTATTGTCAATGGGATCAATGACGTGCAAATTCTGTTTGCTTACTGTGGAATGTCCACGGAGATCGTAATCGGAACGGTAATTACATGCCACCAATTCCAACCAACCAATGCTCGTTTCAACTTCAAAATCAAACGCAAAAGAGGCATAAAATGCTTTTTCGCTGGTCGAAAGTTGTCTTAGGCGTGTACGATTCATGTCGATTCCAGTATTTTCATAGAACAGAACTAAGAGCGTTAGGTAATAGGCAACTAGATTGTTTGGTATTATAAGTTGATCAACGGCCTCTTGTGCGGTGATCTCATGGTACGAATCGTTAATGTACAATCTGAGTATTTTTTTCTTCATTTCTTCGAATTTTGGTACCTCGTCAAGTCTGTTTGGATTACAAAAAACTTCTATCTCAGCCTGATAGAATTCACGTAGCCTGAGCAAGCTTTGTCGGGGTGCTATTTCATTCCTAAAACTTTTGCCCAGTTGCGCGATTGCCAAAGGTAGTCGTCCCCTCATAGTTTTAAAGATCCGAGGGAAATCAACAAAAATCGATTGACACGTCTCAGGTCTGAGATATGCCTCGTCATTAGACGGACCGATGCCTATCTTGAACATCATGTTGAATCGGGTAGATTTCTCAAAAGGACCTCCACATTTTGGACAACTCAATTTATTTTCCACTATAATTTTGTCTATTTCAGAACCACTAGCTAATTCTGGAAGCTCATGACCCGTTATTTCAGCTATGTGTTTATCTGCTCTAAAAGTTGACCCGCACTGCTTACACTTGATCATTGGATCAGTAAAATTAGTTATGTGGCCAGATGCAACAAAAATACTCTTACTCATGATTTGTGAACCATCAATTTCAAGCATTCCGTCGCGTCGAACAAATTCCCTTCGCCATAATTCTACGAACCTATTTTTCATATTGACCCCGGTCGGTCCATAATCCCAAAAGCCAGCTGGTGCATCACCGTAGATTTCACAGGAAGGAAAGTAAAATCCTCTTTCGAGGCCTAGCTTCATAATTGTGTCGTATGTGTTCATTCTGCTCGAACCAATTCGAGGATGAGTACTATTTATGTTTCTTCTGAAGTTGATTCGACTGAAATTGAGAACACTAAGTTACCCAGTTTGGAAGAGTCGCAGTTGCCTCTAATCTCATCTTTTCTACCTATTCCTTGAAGATTGGCTCTTACTATGAATTTACTAGTTCTAATGCTACTCGTAAGTTGTCTAGATTATTTCTAACGGAATCGACTTTAGTTTCCATTATGATGGGTTTACCTTTCAATTTCCTGTTTTTCAAAATTGCCGACATTCCTTTAACCCCGATCTTGCCAAGTCCAATATGTTCATGGCGATCAACGTGGGATCCAATTTCTTTTTCAGAATCATTTAGGTGGATAAGTCTTAATTTTTCCAAGCCTATTACACTGTCAAATTTATCGACAAAGTCGTCATTCTTTTTTTCAGATCTCAAGTCATAACCTGCGGCAAAGGCGTGGCAAGTGTCCATACATATTCCAACATTCTTTGATGAAATTTTATCTAGGATGGATCTTATGTCCTCAAGTTTGCTGCCTATACTGTTTTTTTGTCCTGCACTATTTTCCAACAGAATAGTCACTTTTCCATTTTTTCTACCGGAGGATTTGGAGTGATCTGTTGCGGTATTGACACTATTCACTAACTGGTCGATCCCGTTTTGAGGTCCACTTCCAAGATGACTTCCCAAGTGCACTACAAGGTTAGGAATTTCTAATTGAAAACATCGGTGCAGTTCGCTTATTAGCGAATCTATGGATTTCTTGTAAAGTTCGCCGTTTGGTGCCGAAAGATTGGGTAGGTAAGGCATATGAACTGCGACAGCATCGGAATTTATTCCACTGTGTCTGAGCTCTAATTTGAACATTTGCACATCACGTGCGTCCAAGACTTTTTCAGCCCATCCTCTTGGGTTTCTAGTAAAAATTTGAAATGCAGTGCATCCTATTTTTAACGCATTATCTACAGCGTTTTGCAATCCTCCGGCAATAGAAACATGAAAGCCTATCTGAACATTCATACGTAGATACTAACTAAAGAGCCGATATATTATGCATGACAGTATTATTATTATAGTAACTCTGAGATATGAATTCAATAGGATTGGCAATAAGACTCGGTCCTGCAGATTTGGCAAAATATCCTTTTCTTGAGGAAGCCTCAGAGTACATCAGGGAAACCAGATTTGCAATTGAGGAACTGGACCGCCCCGAAATGGACCATATACTTAGACGATCAGTCGATATACTGGAAACTGAAATATCAGCAGGAAAAGTTTATACAAATCTTGACAAATACGAAATTGAAATTCTGAGTTTCCTGGTAACTCTAATAATGATTAAGTCGATTGATTTAGAACCCGTCACCAAAAAACATTCGCTATTAGAGGCTATGCGAACTGAAAAATTCTTGACAGAGGATTTATTCAAAGAAAAATCCTTACAGAAGAAAAAACTCCTATTGCATAAGATATTCCAGGAGTTATTTGAAATAGATATTCATTTCGATTTAGACTTAACCATATTCAGACTAAGTGTTCCTGATTACCTTATGCGAGCTTCGAAAATGAATGAACAGGAGTGGAAATTGATTAATCGGTCAGTTCATTCTGGATATGTGTACATCGATACAGATGAAGCGGTCAGACTTATACGCAGTGAGCTAAGTAATTTGATCTATGACCGAATTAAGACCATGAAAATTCCCGTAGTTCCAGAAAGGGTCAAAATATGTGCCGAGGAACTGAGGAAGAAATTTTCAATCTATTGTACTTATAGGACTCATCATATCGTTTCTGATTATCCCCCCTGTATCAAGCATGCCATTGAAATGATGAATACAGGAGAAAATCTTCCACACTCCGCAAGAGTAATGCTTGCAACTTATATGCTGACGATAGGCAAGAATACAGATGAAATAGTAACGATGTTTCAGAACTCTCCTGACTATAACGAAAAGGTGACTCGTTACCAAATTGAGCATCTCGCTGGAAATAAGGGGAGCCGTATAAAATATTCAGTACCTTCGTGTAAAAGATTACTGAGCGAGGATCTTTGTTTTGCTACTGTAGACTGCGAAAATATATTGAATCCAATTCAATTCGGACGAAAGAAAGCGAATACTCAATGAGCCTGAAGACGTCATCTGAAAACAGCTCGTTTCTTAGGGGCCTGTTCAGGGAATATTATTTTAAAGATAGCACTTCGTTAGTCACTCCTTCTATGATTGAAAAACGTGAATTCGGATACATGTCATTTGATTCCATTATGGTAAGGCATCTCTCTTTCAGGAACAAGAGAGAATTAATTGCAAGATTAGTTCAAGAATCACCTTCAGACGTTTATTGCTCTAACGGCTACTACAAATTTCCGACGAATTCAGTTCAGAGCAAGGAATGGGAAGGCGCTGATCTTATCTTCGATATAGATCTTAAAGACCTGAATATGCCCTGCTCATCAGAACACTCCTTCTATGTGTGCGATCAGTGTGGCACATGCAATGTAAGTTTTCTTAATGCATGCACCGTTTGTTTGGGAAGAAAAATTTCTCGCACTACAATCCCTTGTAGAAAATGTCTGATTTCTCTTAAGAAGGAAACACAACGGCTATTTGAATTTTTACACGGGGACCTCGGAATAGCTGATGGAAGTATAGAAACATTTTTTTCTGGAAATGCTGGATACCATATACACGTATCAGATTCAGAGTTTAAGACTCTTGATTCAAGAGCCAGGTCTGATCTTGTTGATTATATCTGTGGGAATGGCATAATGAATGAAAGCATTGGAGTTCGCAAATCCAAGAATGGCTTTTATATCAAATTTCCTAAAAGCGGCATGGTATTTGGATGGAGAAGACGAGTAGCCAGTGAATTTGGGATCAATCAGTCATCAATTTCGAAGCTAAAGAGGATCGTGGAATCAAGTGGAGGCTACGGTCAATTCAGGGAAGATCTCTCAACTAAAGCCAAATTGATAGGAGTTCGTATCGATCCTCACGTTACGACAGATATACATCGTATATTCAGAATGCCTGGAACGATCAATGGTAAAAGTAGCTTACTTAAGGTAAAAAGCACTAATTTGGAGACATTTAATCCGCTTGACTCTGCATGTGTGCTAGACGACCGCCAAGTATACATACGGAGCAAAGTCAATTTGAAATTATATCTTCATGAAAATTACTTCAGAATCAAAAACTCTATTGAACGGCTTCCTGCTTACGCGGCCGCCTATATGATATGTAAAGGGCTAGCGGACTTTATAAAATAAAGACTATGTCTACTTAAGTAATAGATCATAGATTATAGATTATCCTGGATCACGTCCCTAACTATTGTTTGGTATCACTTTCAGCAAAAATGCTCCTAGCTGAGAATCATGACAAGATCTGAGTTGTTAAATATACAAATCAAACATTCTGACGACTTGTTTAGATAGAAAGTGACTGACTTTACTCGACATCATTTGACGTACTTTTGAACATGAAGGGGATTATTGAGAATAATTATATCTCTATAAATGATAGATAAGACAGGTAAATATTTTTGAAAGTACTTGTTTTGGATAATAACTCTCCATTTACTTCAGATATACTCAATTGTCTCGACAAATTAGATCAAAAATACGAATGCAGGAAATGCCTTGAAGCTCCAAATCCACTTTACTATGATCGCATAATCCTGTCTGGCAGGAAAAAGAATGATAGGCGCATAAATGCTATCAATTCAACAACTATCAGATTGTGCCATACCAATGATAAGCCTTTGCTAGGTATTTGCTATGGCGCAGAAATCATAGCACTTACCTTTGGTGGAGCAATTCGTCGGGGTGAACAAGTTGTTGGGATGACTGAGATAAATATTCATAGAGAAAATGGTTTAATGACAAAAATGGGCATTTGGGAAGCCTACGAGAGTCACTCCTATAGTATTGCTAGATTGCCAAAGGAATTTGTGAGCGTTGCCAATTCTCGATTTAGTCCGTATGAGATATTTTGTCACAACAAAAAGAAAATCTATGGGACTCAGTTTCATCCGGAACGTAGTGGTGACTTCGGATTCAAATTATTTCGAAATTTTTTAAATTTATAATATGAACAAATTTATTCGGTATTGACTGTATGAGAAAACATGAATTCTAATGTTCAACATTCACTAATACTTCCAACAGTGAGCAAGCATGAAGATAGTACATGCATGCCTTTGGCGATTAATGTTGTCCTAAAGTATTGGGGCGAAGAGAAATTTCTTGAAGAAGCTCACGAAAGATCTAAACGGTATAACGACATAAAGGGTTCGCTATTTATGGAAGGTATTGAGATTGCAGAATCTCACGGGTTCATAGTCCATACATATAAAGGTGGATTACAGGAACTCAAAAAACGGATCGACCAAGGAATTCCTATAATAGTCATTATGCCTGGAATTTACGAGGCTATCCAACACGCAACAATTGTTACTGGTTATAGTATTGAAGAACGACGCATTCTTACGTATATTCCCGAGCCAGATAAGGAAGGTGCGTTCCCAGAAAAGAAATTTCTGGATTATTGGCAGCAAGATGGTTCAATTTCGATAATGATCCTGCCAAAAGACATGGCTCAACGTATCAAGGAAGAAGAACTTGAGCAAAAGGAATCCTATAGAATGTGTCTTGAATCAGAAAGGTTCATCCAAAACAGAAATCTCCAAAATGCTATTCCATTGCTAAAGAATGCGCTTCATCTGGATGAAGGAAATGCGTTAGCATGGAGCATATTAGGATCGGTTTACAACGATTTAGATTCAGAAGAAGCAATAGGGTGTTTTCAGAGGTCAATCGATCTGAATCCCAGATTTTACCTGTCATGTAGAGGGATGGGCAATTATTACTTAAAAAAAGGTGATTATTTGTCAGCGGAAAAGTATTACACTCAAGCTATTAGTCTTCATCCAAATAGATTTGGACCTATTTACAAGAATCGAGCAATAGCAAGAATGAATACAAATAATAGAGGAGGGGCTAAATCAGACCTAGCAAGATACCTTGAGGAATGTCCTAGCGCACACGACAAAAATGAAATTGAATCGACTTTAAGTCAGTTATAGATTTTATAGAAGTGAATCCTGCGTTTTGACATTGAGGTTTAAATGCTCAGTTTAATGAGGAGGTCAGTTTCATCGTATTAAGTGGTCGACCCTCCAGAAATTTTATGAAGAACGTACAAAGATTTCTTAGGCTTGGTGTGATAAGGGCAAGTATTTGCATTTCAAATTCGTTTGAAGAGATCATGGTAAAAATACTTTAAAATATATTTAATTATTGGGTTGCCGACAAAAGACATTTTGAAATGCTGATATATGAGAGCTCATGATATGCAAACTGTAAAGAAATCGAGATTGGAGTCCTGAATAGAGAACAAAGAATAGAGAAAAAAAATATCTACATCATTTCCTTGCCAAACGTATTCCTCGATATGTCCTTAAGCAGTGAGGATTTCTTTGTGCTTAACAAAAGGGAAAAGACACTGTTTATTTCCAAAATCGAGATCTTCCAATTGCCTGTTACAATAATTATTGTGAACTAAATACCGACCAAGCAGGATTAGAGTTAACACAAATTACCTTTCCATGCGGACTTTCTTCTCTAAAGATGATAGATTCGAATGTATAAATCCGTGAATTTTGGGACAGCCAAGTATTGACCGGCAAACCTGCCTTGCGACAGAGGTTTTCAAGAAATTCTCTTTCATCCCATCCATGTTCCAATGCAACTTGTGGAAGTAAGAGGCTTGAACCTAGCGGGCTCTCAAATATCAAGCCATGTTTTCCTATTTCAATCTTTTCGAAAATATTTTCCCTCTGTAACCCTTCGACTAGGATTGGGTTACTTAGAATCGATACTTCAATAATGACATTTTGTAATTCATCCTTTGCAAGTGGCCGAAATCTAGGATCCTCTGTAGCAGCTTTAATGGCTGCAGTTGTCACAGACTCCCATAGTGACATTCTTGGCAGCGGGTATCCGATGCATCCCCTTAGACTAAATTCTTTTGGTTCGAGTATATCGTACAAGGTAACAAATGCACCAGCCCTTTGAGAAAAATTCTCGCTTCTATCACGATTAATTATCTCGCCATCTGACACAAACTTTTCTAGAGCCAAACGCGCAATTTTTACTAACTGTATTCCCTGATTTTCTGCGACACGCCAATTCATCTCGAGTACTTGTATGTGGAATAAAATAACATCTGTTCTATTCTATACGACCAGCCACTTGTGACTTTGAAACTCAAGATTGATCGTACGTCCCATCGTCGCCATAGATCAATTTCATTTCATCAAATGTCAATTTACCACCATTTGACATTTTTCTTAATGCAGCATCCTTTAGTAAATTAAAGCGTTCCTGATTTTCCTTATTACGTTTGATTCTCTCCTGCATCGCTTCTTGTTTGAACTCTTTTCTCTCACCTCCATCTCTCGTCCTTCTTGATCTTGCCGCTGAATAGTGACTCCGTCTGTATTCGATTGCATTGAGTTGAGTTTCAACCATGTCAAGCTTGGCTCCATTTTCTCTAACTTCTCTGATGGTTTTCCTTCTGTCCTCATACAAGGTTTCTCGTAAATTTAGTAATTCTTCTAACGATTCCTTGAGTTTACCTATCTTCTCACCAAATTCTGATTTTTGGTTAAATATTGAGGTAATTTTAGCCTTCAATTGTTCGTACTTGGAAATGACGTTTCTGTAATCATCCTCGTTTTTATGGATCAATCTGAGGGCATGTAACTTTACAGCTGTTTCCTTGGATCTTGCAACTAATTTTCTTTCTTCTTCCTTAGATAGCTTTTTTGTCTGAATATCCCTTTCAATTTGATCAAAACTTCTGGCTAGATTCGCCATATCAAATCTCTCTTTACGAGGCTTTGAAGCACCCAGGTTTCCTTTTTTCTCATCCAAGGTCTTCATCTTGTTGCGAAGCTCCATAAGATTATTCTTGAGTTCTAGAAACTTCGGATATTCAGCGTCCTTAGCTTCATTAATTTTCTTAAGATTGAGTCTTAAATCCTCTAACATAATTCGTTGCTCGTCTATTTCCTTTTTAGTCAAATCTATTTTTTCGTTAATTGCTTGTACCTTGCTTTCTCCATCTTGTTGCTCTTTTTGAAGCATTTTTTTGAATTCCAACAATGTTTGCAAATTAGATTCGACTGGGTTCTCCTGTTGGGTTGTTGGGACGTTATTATCGTTCCTAGCAAGACTGGAGGTGGTTGTTGATGAATTCTTGTTAGCCCCTTCACTTGGCTGGTCTCGTAGCACTTCCATCGAGATTTCTTTAATCATCAAAATATATCTTTCGTCCCTGTCACTCTGAATATAAAGGCATACTCCTATGGATTCACTCATGCCGAGATACATGTTTATATTTGATGTGATGGAAATAGTGTTGATTTTAATGGATGATTTTGAGAAAGAATATCCTGACTTTGATTGGAAAAATACTCCGGCCTATAAACATCCTAATGGTAAAGATTGTCCGTGCCCTAAACATGAGTATATCCGAGAACAAATTAATATATCGAAAACTATTGCTTCAAATAACAAAGCGGAGACGTCCGAAGTTAGATATAAATCCCCGGTAACATTGAAGTTTTGTCCGGACCATTATCACATTTACTTTGACGAAGTTATCCCGTCTATGCCCTTTAAATACCGTTTAATGACTAAAATTGCTCTGAAACTAGGAGCAATTTCTATTCAGAAAATATCCTATATGCAATCCGATCAGTGTTTTTATTGCAAATTTGGTTCGGGTGGCTTTGATAGGAAGACAGAGTTGCCTCCCATATAGCAAGAGGAAATTAACTTTATTGCTAAAATTAGAATATTCCTGATCATATCAAATCTGAAGAATTTTTTGCCATGTTTTTAAATATTGTGAGGTTAGGGCTAAATCCAATGGACAAAAAATTACGAATCGCAATAGATAGATAAGGGAACGGTTCGTTTGTTTCGGATTTATAACCAGCAAAGAATGCAGTTTCAATGGCTTTGTATTTGTCGGTCTCAAGTCCTATTACGCTTGCAAGGAATGACCCTATGTCCATACTTCTTGAAAAAACCGAACTTTCTTTCTGCAGGAAAGACAAATCAGTTCGTAAGACTTTGCCTTTAGACGTAACCAAATAATTTTGAGATTTATTATCAGTAAATACATAATTAGCATTGTGCAATCTTCCAGTCAAGCTGCCTGCATTGAATGCTAACATGTGTGTCATCCCTTTCAAAAAAGCATGATATAGGTTTCCACCATCTATGTAATCTTCTATCAATGAAGTGTCTGAGATAAAAACGAGAGAAGGCGTAGGAATTCCTATTTCTTCCAGAATTTTTCGCATCTTGAACCCTTCATTGACAAGCATCGCACTCCCTAACCGCGGCGGAGGTGTGGGATGGCATAGCATAAAAGATAATGTTGTATAGGCAATAACCAATATGTATTCGTGAAAATACTTGCTAGATTTGTTTCTCTTGATAACTACTTTTTTCCCGTCTATTTCTGTTACTGATATGTTTCTCTGCCAATTTACGAAGTACAAAAAGT
This sequence comes from Nitrososphaeraceae archaeon, assembly GCA_049591355.1. Lineage (GTDB taxonomy): Archaea > Thermoproteota > Nitrososphaeria > Nitrososphaerales > Nitrososphaeraceae > TA-21. The sequence goes on along the minus strand of JBAWET010000386.1, from coordinate 20,730 downwards.
CGTTCCGCCCATATCATTGAATTTCGTCTTGATTATATAATAGGTTAATGCAATCATCATAATTTGATTTCATCGAACAGTTCTATAGCAAGGCGTTTTTTCTCATCTAATAATGCTGCCAGCTATGAGAAAATCGTGAAATTTGCCACATTTGGGAGGGATTCGATCTGGAAGCAAACCATGTCAAACCTATTGACAAAGGATCATTGTTATCTCCTTGATTTGGCGTGCGGCACCGGGGTCATGTCATCTTATATTTCCAAAGAACAAGATCACGTTATTCTTGGTTCAGACCTCACCCATGATTATCTATTGCATGCAAAAAGGAAGTCGAGATACTCATTATTGACTAATTCTATTGCCGAAGTCTTGCCGTTCAGACCAGGGATATTTGATGCGATATTATCATCTTATTTGGCAAAATATGTAGATCTTCGAACGGTTGTAAGAGAGCATTGGAGATTGCTCAAGAAGGGTGGCTTGGTAGTTTTCCACGACTTTACGCTTCCCAAAAGAAAGTTTGTTAGACAAATATGGAATTCATACTTTCTATTGCTCGATCAAGTTGGCAGAATTATTAAAAATTGGAGAGTTGTTTTATCCGAGTTAGATGATGTGATAGTGCATAGCGAGTGGGTTAAGAACCTTATGAGGGAACTTCAACAAGTAGGATTTGAATCCATAACTAGCAAATATTATACATGGGGAACTTCCGCAATAGTAACTGGATTGAAACCATGAGTGAATCCTCTCGGATGAATGAATGGTTCGTTCCGAAATTTGGTCCGATAAGATTTAGGGCGTTTGTTGGGATATTATTTTTACCTTACACAGGAATGTGCGTCTCATTTGCGATCATAGGGTCACTTTTATCTCATCTAATATTTTGGGACCGACTTGCGGCTATTTTTGTTATCTATTTTCTATCCGTTGGGGTATCTGCTCACGCGGCGGACAATCTAGGATCCAGGAAAACTAAACCATGGGGAAATTACTTTACGAGATCAGAACTTATTGTTATGACAATAACTGGTATTTCTATAGCATATATTATCGGGATATACTATATGGTCCAGTCAGTTCCGCTGCTTTGGCCTATTGCAATCGCCGAAGGATTTTTTCTGGTCGCATATAATTTTGAACTCTTTAGCGGATTCTTTCATAATAATATGTGGTTTGCAATATCATGGGGAAGTCTTCCACTCTTGGCAGGATACGTTATCCAAACGAATTCTATATCAGAGGTATCAGTTATGGCAGCTTCAATTGCATACGTTATATCTTATCTAGAAATCCGAATATCTAGGGTCTATAAAGAATTAAGGAGAGGAGGTGAAGAAACCAATCATGAATCAGCAAGGCTTGAATATCAGCTAAAAGTTATTAGCTTGGGTACGGTTATATTCGCTCTATTCTGTATATGCCTGAAGTACTTTGAATTGTTTTGAATCTCGCATCAAAAAGCATGAAGCATCTAATAACAATTGACCTGAATGGATCTACCTATGTAACACCAGACAGCATACGTACGTTGGAAACGAAATGTGGTCATGTGTTTTCATTTCAAGAAAAAATTTTCTTGGCAAATCTTGGCACAACACAGCAATTACTTGAAATTTTAGTGAATTCGCAAACATATGTCAGAGTTACGAAACAATTCGAAAAGGCAGATTTCATAAAAAGAAAGGTGGAAATACTCGCAAAGAAAAAAGACGATGTATTAGTATTAGCAACTGCTAAGATCTACAAAAATGAGTTGCCTCAGAAAGTAGTAGAGGAAGTAAGATCTCGTAATAATGGAATTGGGGTAATACTTAGTAGACATCACTTGTGGATCCATAGAAAGATCAAAAGAATAGGATACGACATAGATAGATCTGGACTCTTTAGGAGTTATGAACTGCTTTATAATAAACATGTAGCAGCTGACATAACCGAAATCCTTCTCAAGCAAGGAATATCTTGATCAATAAAATTAGTGGACCGGGTGGGATTCGAACCCACGACCTCAGCAATGCCAATGCCGTATCCTACCGGACTAGACGACCGGCCCTCTTGTTTCGTTTTTAGTCAGGATATTAAAGTCTTTAAGGTTGTAATTAGAATTTTAGAGTTACTAAATTAACATCTACAAGTAAAAGCAGACTGACTACTGATGTCCATCTACTTATAATTGATGACTTTGCCGTGCTGGACATTTTAACTCTTTTTTTGTGCCTTCCTGTATTTCCGATCGAGCCTCGATTCCACAATAACAATAAATTATAATTATCGGAATCATTCGATTTACTTGTCGAGCAGAACTGGAGCAATCAATTGGTGCAGTTATAAAATACATTCCTATCCTTACAGAATACCAAGTCCCTCTATTCCTAGTACTAAAAAATAGGCGAGGATATTGGGGCTTTCCTCAAGGTCACAAAGAAAGAGGAGAAACAGAGATTCAGACACTTACTAGAGAAGTGAGAGAGGAAACCGGTATACGAGGTATTGATGTCCTATCTTATATAGGAACAATTCGGTATTCATATTTTAGGGCCGACGGGATGAAGAGTGAAAAGGAGGTAAAATTCTACTTTGCAACGACTTCAACTAAAAATATAGTGATCTCATACGAACATGAAGCGTATAAGTGGGTCACCTTTGCCGATGCTCTAAATATGTTGGATCATAGGCAATTGAGGTCAATATTTATCAAAGGCCACAAGAAAGGATTTTATTGAAATATTAACATTTCAAAGTCATTCACATAAGATTTGTACCCTATAGTAATAGATTTATACCCAATTGGCAAACGAACTAAAGAGGATTTAGATAAAAATGATTGCTGGGAAGCGAATAGTGTTAACAGCAGACCGCAGTCTGATGACGAATTATAGAGGGAACTTCCTTTATGGCTTTATTGCGTGCGGTCCATACGAGTTAGTTCCTGAATTTGTATTTGATAAGTTGTTTTGTCCCAGTGTGGAAACTGACAAGAATAGTGGTGAAGTAAAGGTTGCCCAATGCGGACTAAGAAGAATCGAAAGCGCCCTTCTGAAAGACTACAGTAGAAATGAGATTATGATAGCTCACCCTGAAATGCTCGATCGCTGCATTGGACCTGACACGAAAGTACTGGGAGTAAACGTCATGGACCCATTAGGGATGGCCCCAGTCACTACGACAATGTCGCCAGAGAAACTATCCTATGTTGCAATGAAATTCAAGAAGATGTGTGCCTCCATAATTCAGCTGAAAAAGAAATATGGATTCAAGGTAGTAGTAGGAGGAAATGGATCTTGGGAATTGGCCAAGCCAGATCGGATGAAAATTCATGGGATAGATACGGTAGTCATCGGCGAAGCAGACGAGCTAGCTCTCGACCTCTTCCATGATTTGGAGAACGGTGATGCACCGGAGCTACTCCATACTTTTGTAAGAAATATCGAAAACATTCCGGTCATCAAAGGCCCCACAGTTAATTCTTTGGTCGAGGCAATGAGAGGTTGTGGAAGAGGATGTGATTTCTGTGATGTTAATAAGAGATCCAAGAAAGATATTCCACTCGAGAGGTTGCAGGCGGAGGCAAAAATTAATCTGAACTATGGGTTTGATTCTATATGGCTTCAGTCAGACGAAATGTTACTGTATGGATGCGACAATAAGGAATTTGTACCCAATGCAGATGCAATAATTGACCTATGGAAGGGATTAAAATTGGTAGGAGCAAATTTCGTGGGTACGACGCATATGACCTTGTCTGCAGTTGCTTCGTCACCTGTTCTAATCAAGAAATTATCTAGTATAAATGATATGGAATCAAATGGGCGATGGTTAGCGACTAATCTTGGAGTGGAGACAGTTGCTCCGCGATTAGTAAAGAAACATCTTGGTGTCAAGACCAAACCTTACCAACCAAATGAATGGGGGTCTGTCGTAAGAGAAGGATGCAAAATACTGAATCAGAACCATTGGTTTCCGGCATTGACCCTTATTATTGGATGGCCCGACGAAACCCCAGACGAGACTCAATACACCATCGACTTGATAGAGGATTTCAAAGAAATGAGGATGCGGGGACTTGTTGCCCCTCTGTTATACCAAGACTTTTCTGAAAAGAATTCTATGCATTTTGCAAATCTAAACGAAGCTCAATTTACATTATTCTGGAAATGCTGGCAGCATAATCTTCGGGTTATTAATGATATCATTCCAATAATTATAAGGAACAAAACTTATGGTCCGCCTATGAAGCTTTTCATGGCTATATTGATTAAGGCAGGTACCTGGGCAATAATGAGGTATCTTCGGGGATTAGCGAAGCAATTGTTTAATGGACAGGTCCCAGAAGATGTGGTTGAGCGATATTCCCGGAATCGCTCGGTGACTGCGTCTGTGCCACAGCACCTGTGAGAAATATCTACTCTGATTGACGAAATATTAGTTTAGTGAATTGCTTCGTTAGGTTTTTGCTTGGATAAACTCTCAATTAATTCAATCGCCGTGTCTGCCACAGTGGCTGATTTAGGAGTCAAAATCATAAAATAATTCTTGTCTGCTCTCTCTACCGAAAGCACATTTTTATATTTCTTAGTCGAGATATCAAATTCTATCATTCCAGGGTCCATCTTGCCCTTGGAATAAATCATCATCAATACGTCACCTGAAAGAGGGGTAAGGGGTACTATGGAAAATATGTAATCTCTGTAAGAACTTACTGGAAGAACTTGTTTCATATATGGTGCAACGGATATAAGATATAAAAAAACCTCCTCTACAGTTGAAAATTCTTCAAATTCAAATTTCATATGCTAATTGCTAATCCGTCAGTGATATAAGTATAAGGTTTGAGTCTCTATACCTTTAACCATATGATTCAAATTTCACATCATAAGTTCCATCTTTCCTTTTGTTTCTTTCTGTTACAAAGCCCTTCGGGACCAAGTAATCCAAAGCTCCATCAACAGTGCCCTGCCAACCACAAACATAAAACATGGTATTTTCAGTAGTGATCCTGTCCCCGACCAATTCCTCTAAAGGAGATCTATCAGTTCCAAGCTTCGGTCTAAGAAAAGACTCGACTCTTCCTTTCTGCCCGTTCCAACTTCTATTAAACCACTCCTGAGGTCTACTGATACTAGCTCTATAACGAAAGTTCCATTTATCCTTCCCGTGATCAAGACTTTCGTTTTCTAAATCAGTTAGAAGCTCTCTGTAGCTTAATTCGTCCACATAACTGGCACCGTGTAAAACAACTATTTCCCTCTTACTGCCAATCGCCTTCAGATGGAGAGAGTATGCAATGAATGGCGCCAAACCAGTTCCTCCTCCAATAAGGACCATCCGCCTATTATCTGGTGAACCATCAGGCATTTTTTCATTTATAGTAAATGGACCAGTTGGTTTCAACCACAAAAGTTCGTCTCCTTCTCTCTTGTTAAACAATTCAGTGGTGAGGCGACCTGGGACAGGTTTTCTAACCCATCGGATAACCAATTCGAACCAATTTTTTTGTTCTGGTGGTGAAGCAATAGAATAAGCTCTTCTGACAATCTTGCCTTCACTAGGAACATCGAGGCCAATAGTAACAAATTGGCCCGCTTTGAAATCAGGGACAGAGCCTTCTGAAGGCGTAATTTTAAATATTGCTAAATCTTCTTTCAGAACACGGACATACGAAACCATTCCTTTATTGTCCACTGCCATACAAGTTTGAAAATCTATCTACGTAAATAAATACATTGTCAATTTGGGTTCAATCATGACCTATTTCGGTTAAATATGTTGAACCATAAGCAATAGACTATGCCCGACTGGATTAAAAACATGAAAAGCAGGCACTTACATGAGATTGAAGATTTGGAAAGAATCATTAGTGAAAATAGCACTGAACAGAAAACACTGTCAGAACACTTCAAAATTTCCATGAATAAATTTGCTGGAGATCGATCAGTCGAGACTTGCCTTGATGCGCTTAATGTCTCAATTCAGTTGGCCAGTATAAGAAGAAAATTGATGGAGGCCTATGAACAATATGCGAGATTATTAGAAGGAGAGATAATCAGGTTAAGAAGACTTTGCGAAGATAAAGTATGATCTACTTCCTCGAATAACATACTTCATTCGATATCTTAAGCTAACTCGAATACAATTCTATTTCTTATTATACCTAGATTTTCTATAGAAATTTCTACAATGTCACCATCTTTGAGATACTTTGGTTCCTTCATAGACATTGCTACTCCTGCAGGCGTTCCGGTGGATATAATATCGCCTGCTTCAAGAGTCATAATCCTGCTAAGCGATGAAATTATGTTTTTGATAGAGATGACCATTTTACTACTCGAAGAATTCTGTCTAATTTCACCGTTGACTTTAGTCATTATCCCTAAATTTTGCGGGTCTTCAACTTCATCTTTTGTTGTTATCCAAGGTCCACAAGGTGCAAAAGTGTCAATGCTCTTTCCACGCGTAAACTGCTTATCCTTGAATTGAATGTCCCTAGCCGAAACATCATGCATGATCATATAACCAAACACGCATTCAAGCGCATTTTCAGGTTCAACTTTTTTTACGTCCTTTCCTATAATCACGGCGATCTCGGCTTCGTAGTCAAGCCTCTTTACAAAACTTGGACAAATGATGTCATTGAACGGGTCATTCAAAGCGGTTCTGGGTTTTATGAAAATAACTGGTTCATCGGATGGTGCCAGACCCGCATCACGAGCATGATCATAATAATTAAAGGCAAGACAAATTATCTTAGACGGGTCTGGGATTGGAGTTAATAGATGCACTTCTTCGACTTGATGCGAAAAGCTGATTATTGGTAAATTCTTAGTAACCTCATCAATCCAGCCCTTGAAGAGAAATTCCTTTATGCTGTGAGGTATTGGTATTCCAGTTTGCTCTTGAAAATCAGATTTGGAAACAAGCCGGTTTCCGTCTTCCGAAATAATCCCATACGTGTCACCCAATTTGTCACTCCAAACTCTTGCTATCTTCATTTTTTTGCTTCTACCTATGTGTATATGTGGCAGACTTACCGTTGAGAAGACTACAAAATCCAAACCTAATAAATTGCACTAAAGTGCCAGCTTTCAGTTTTGAAACTAATGATTCGGCATATCCTGTTTTCAATTCTAAACTGTTGGGATTGTATTTATCACCTATGAATAGTTCTTTTGGAACTTTGACGCTGAACTCGACTGCATCATTCTCTGCAACCCAATGAATTTTCTTCATATTCTGAATTACGCTGTCACCTTCATAGGACCCGATTAAGACTTTTTTATTATTTTCATATCTGATTTCTAATATCTTGATGTTATATAATTCCATTAGTCTAACTTTCTGCCCAATTTGCAGGTCTTCCGCGTCTGGGGATGTAATATAGAACTTATTTGCAATTTCTACTTCTCTATTGCCGAGATCTTGAGTGGGGTGATTACGAAGCTCTATTTTCCCGAACTTACCCCCTACAACTCTTAACTCCACGGGAGAAGACACAAAGAACAATTTCAGCGAAATTGGGTCTATCATCTTTCTGTTGATTGATTCTAACGTTTCAAACGGTGGTTTGGTTTCTGCTAGAGTGATACCAAGCCCTAGGATAAATTTTCGGATAGCCTCTGGAACAAAGCCTCTGTGGTGCAAGGCAATAAGTGTTGGTAAACGCGGATCATCCCACGATGAAATGATACCGTCTTCTAGTAAAGGTTTGATCTTCCTCTTAGAAACAGGCATTCCATCAAATTCCAATCTAGAAAACTCTATGAGTATAGGACTTCTCATTTTAAGTTTCGACAAAATAGAATAGTATAATTCGTTGCGTAGCTCATATTCCTTTGTCCGAAGTGCATGGGTAACGCCGTCCATACTATCTTCTATCGGCGCCGCCAAGTCATACGTAGGCCAAACACGCACCTTCGATCCCAATAATGGGTGTGGATGGTCAATTATCCGAAATAAAGTTGGGTCTCTCATGACCGTATTCAAGCTCTGCATATCGCCTTTAAATCTGATAATTGCGTCATTTTGAGAATAATGACCATCAAACATTCTATGGAATCTGTCATTTGCCTCATTTTGATCCCTCCTACAATCGCATGCAATTTGCTCAGCTCTGTTCTTATGAATGATATCGCTCGTACAAGTACATATATACGCATGGCCTTCGGATACGAGTCTTTTCCCGTAATTGTGAAGTACAGAGATATCATCTGAAGTATTCTTCACCAAGTCAGGTTTGATTCCCAACCATTCCAGGCCATCCCGGATTGCTTGGTAATATTCTATCTTTTCGTTCAAGGGGTTTGTATCATCAAAGCGAAGGATCATTTTTCCATTATACATCCTAGCATATTCTTCATCTATTATAGCTGCTTTTGCATGACCTATGTGGGGATATCCATTGGGCTCGGGTGGAAATCTGGTTATAACTGTACCTTGCTGGGCGTTCGCTAGTTCTTGAAGGGAAACCCCTTTTTCAACAGATTTTTCCTCCTTATAATATTTAGAAAACTCTTGAATTAAGACTCCTTGCTGTTCAATACTTAGGTTATTTACCTCTTGAACAACTTCCTTAATGATAGGAAGTAATTTATCAACAGAATTCTTTAGATCAAGTTTTGTACTCATTAAATGCGATAAAACGACATTGACGTTGGTCCTGCCGTTATGTTGGGACGCATTTTTTAACGCTATTGATTTTACGAAATCATATACTGATTCATCTAATTCCACAAAGTCACAAACTCCTCTCAACAATAAATCTTGCCGAAGATTCTAAAGCACTTTTTGCGTCGGTATCAGGATAAAAGCTCAATGATTCTAAGGCTTTCTCCATATGTCCTCTAGCAATTGCTCTAACTTCGCTTCCAATTCCTAATGAGCAGATTATATTCACGGCGTTTTGTAAATCTGCTTCGGAACTGTTCTTATATCCGTAGACTTTCATAATTTTGATTTTGTCATTCCTATCGGCAGACTTTATTGCCAGTAATATAGGGTATGTCTTCTTCCCTTCTCTTATGTCATTACCTACTGCTTTACCAGTCAATTTGGGATCTCCCGCAACCCCCATTAAATCATCAATCAATTGGAAAGCTATGCCTGTATTAAGGCCAAACTGGGAAAGGTTTTCCACATCTTTTTCAGATGCGCCAGTACAGAGTACTCCGAGGGCGCATGAAACTTCAAAAAGTGCGGCTGTTTTCTTTCTTATCATACCCAAGTATAGTTCGATAGATGGAATAATCTCACTTCCCGCCATGCCTGTATCAATTGCCTGTCCTTCACAGACAGAAATGCACGCTGTAGCCAATCTGAGAACCATTTCGGAAACTGCATCTTTACCAATCCCTAAATTAGTACCACTTGATGACAGGATTTGAAATGCTTTTGAGAACAAGACATCTCCAGCCAACAATGCCAGTGGTACACCATACTGCTTGTGAACTGTGGACACCCCATGCCGTACATCGTCATTGTCCATTATATCATCATGGATAAGCGAGAAATTGTGAATGAGCTCTACAGCAGCGGCAGCAGGAATGGCGTGGATTTCCTTGCCTCCGAACATTTCACAACTCTTGATGACCATAAATGGACGAAGTCTTTTACCGCCACTGGTAATGTAAAATGAAGATGCGTCGTATAATTCAGCAGGGTGTCCGTGCAAAGAGGATAAAATGAAATCCGTGACTCTTGTCGCAATACCGTCAAAGTCACTCCTCAAGCTATCAAGACTCATTGGGAAATCTCTTCCTTCAAATTACCAGTAATCCTGCAATGAGACGCCTTTAGTTCATCTATAGTTTGTGCACCTACGAGAAACATTGTGCTTTTTAATTCCGCGACTAAAGTTTCAGTGAACAATAGCAAGTTGTCGAAAGACTCATCTGCTTTTTTAAGAAAAGGGTATGCCATGGCGCAAACATTAGCCCCCAGAACTAGACATTTAGCAATTTCTAGGCCATTCCTTATCCCTCCAGATGCAATGATGGGAATTTTTACTGCACTTCTAACCTCAATCAAGCACAACGCAGTCGGAATCCCCCAGTCCCAGAATAATTCTCCTATCCTTGTTTTGACGGCATTTTGAGCTATTTCAGCTCGCAATTTTTCTACACCAGCCCAACTTGTACCCCCATGTCCAGCGACATTCACGGCTGCCACGCCAACATTTTCAAGGCTTTTTGCAACCTCGTTTGAAATACCAGCTCCTACTTCCTTTACTATTACAGGGATGTCAAGGACCTTGATAATTTCCTTTATCCTTGTGAGAACACCCTTATATTTTGGCTCACCTTCAGGTTGCACAAGTTCTTGAAGTGGATTAAGATGAATTGCTAGAGCGTCTGCCTTTATCATTTCTATTATATTATTGATTTCATCAATTGACAAACCCTTTGAAAGTTGAGCTCCTCCTATGTTTGCAATAAGAAATGCATTAGGCGCAGCCTGTCGAGCAACAGAATAAGTTTTAGCTAACGCGGCACTTCGAAGTCCAGCTCTTTGGCTACCTAATCCCATGGCGAGGCCATATTTTTCCGCTAACTGTCCAAGCCTAGAATTAATCTTGGTTGCGTCGGGGGTTCCCCCAGTCATGGAATCGATCATAATTGGTGCACCCAATTTGTGGTTTAGAAAAGTACAAGAAGTATCAATTCCATCATAGTCTAATTCAGGCAGTGCATTGTGGATCAATTTAACATATTCCAAATAATTTGAAGATTCTCTTGCCTGAACATCATTATTTAAGGGGATTCTAATTCCCTCTTTCTTTCGTTGTTGAAGGATATCGATGTCTGAAATTGAGTCTGACGAATCAGGCATTCCAGGTATTGCCTCTCTTTCCCTTTATTACTGTACCTTCCACCTCCACATTCTCTATAACTCCAGTTAATCTTTTGGGTTTCAGACCATTTACTAGCCAGACATCCAGACCTAATGATGCTATTTTCAAAGCTTCACGAACTTTTCTTCTCATCCCCCCTGTGACATCTGCTTTCACACTTGCAAATTTTACTGCATTCCCATTATCATATCGCCTTATAAGTTTCCTATTCTCTAAATCAGTGAATATTCCATCAACATCGAGTGCAAAAATTATTTTCTTGGGTCTGAGAACGGAGGAAATTAAAGTCATCAATTCATCCCCTGAAAGTATCGAATATTTCCCATGTCCCGCATAAACAACGTCACCAAAAGTAACAGGTATTATTTGATCGTTTGCCATATTTCGTAGCTGATGCATTTTTTGTAGAATTGGTTTGTGGTTTAATGTCAGCGCTGAAGGTGGGATGGAATAAGGATTCATGTTCGATTTTATCATTAATTTAATTACGATCTCGTTAAGGGAAATCATGGATTCATGTACCGTTGCAATTCCGCGGGGATCGTAAAAATCAGGTTTCGAATGTATATCATATTTGACTGACCAATAGTGTCCAAAGGATCCTCCACCATGAATTAGTATCTTGGGCATTTTCACGGAGGAAAGAGCTTTTAGAATCTTGGCAATTGCAGCCTCATTCGCCGATAATGGAACCTCTTTATGAGTAACAATAGAGCCTCCCAGCTTTATCAGAGCAAGGTTTGAATCCATAGTGAATCAGAATTTTTTAGCGGGAGTTAAGGTTTGATTTACCTGCAGCCCATCATAATCTAATTCTACAAGGACGGATTGAGGTATTTTTTTTCTTATGTTATATACTATTTCGTCAGTTTTTTTATTTGGTATCAGGGCAATCATGCTGCCTCCTCCACCAGCGCCGGTAAGCTTGCCACCCAATGCACCATTTTCCATGCAGATGTCTATAAATTCTTCTAGTTTGGGATGTGAGACATCAAGTCTCATAAGCAATTCATGGTTTTCAGTCATCATCTTGCCAAGATTTTCTTGGTCGCCCCTATTCATGGCTTTTTTCGCATCGTTGCAAATGACCCTGGCCCTTTCGGCTAGTTCCAAAAATATTGGCAGCTTTTTTTCTCTGAACTTTTTCACTCTTAAGACAAGCTTTCCAGTATCATGTCTAATTCCAGTTGTACAAACAAGGAAACGAAATTTTATTTTTGGATTCATATGGGTGTAAGTACGGGTTGGGTGATAGTATATTAAACCTCCAAATGTACTTACGTAACAATCAGCGCCCGAAGAATTCTTGTGAATAAGGCGCTCGCCTTCTGCAGCATTCTTACAGATAGTAGGTTTATTAATTTCTCCAAACAAGGCGCGCATTGCACCTACGGTCGCAACACATGAAGCAGCAGAAGAACCCAGTCCTTCGCCATGAGGTATTTGTGATTCGATGATTACATCCAATCCACTGAAATCACTCATTTGATCTTGGATATTAGTAATACAACTTAAGACGGGATACAGAAAGGAGTTCGAATTGGTCCTTCTTTTTGATAATTGATATTTTGAGGTAGAAACAACAAGTTCCATTCGCCCAGCTTTAACACGTGTGAACTGGGTCCCGTTGGGCTTCAAATGTACTGCTATTCTTCTATTGATGGCAGCCAAGATTGCTGGATTTTTATAGACTACAAAATGTTCTCCTAGAAGGATTATTTTGCCCGGAGCTGATGAATGGACTTGGACCATGCGATACTCATTCATTGTGTGTTCATACAAAGGCGATTGATGAGTATCCGACGACTGAAGCAGTATCACCGATTACATCACCACTCGTAGCATATCTCAATAATTTTCCAGTAGAGGCACCCATGTCCTTGGCTGCTGCCATAACTGCTCCAATTGCACCATACCCACAGGCCGTAACTCTAAACTTATGAAGCACTGAATAAAACTCTGGAATATTTATTGATAATATGGAAGAGATTAATCGAGTGTCTTTCTCGTATGCCTCTTCGTTGGATTCATAATGGGTCAAGTCTGATGAAGCGATGAGCATGACATTCTTTTTCTTGATTATTTCCGCCAAACATTTTCCCAACGCCATAGCAGTACTCTTGTCCTGCTTCCCAAGAATTATGGGCACTATGGTCAACTCTTTATTAATATACTGGAGAAAGGGAATTTGAACTTCGATACAATGATCCCTACTATGAGCTAAGGAATCGAACTTGACAACATCCCAATTATCTGCAATTTCATGTGTTAAATGTTCGTTGATTCTCATATTTCCAATAGGGGTTATCCAAGTTCCTCCTTCGAGTGTCGCTATTTCACTACCAATTCCATAGTGATTCGGACCAATTATCACTACAGTATCGAAACTTGAAGATGAAATTTCGTAAAAGCCATTCGCAGCAACTGCCCCTGAATAGACGTAACCCGCGTGAGGCGACACTAACCCAAATATCTTCCCCTTGTCTCTTGATGGAGGAAGATTGGCTGGACCGAATTTTCGATCCAGAAATAATGATTTTATCGAGCTCAGCAGCTCTTCTTGTTTGCTAGGGTAGAATATGCCTGATACAGCTGGTTTTCTCTCAAATTCCTTCAAGGAATTTCTTCGACCAACTTTGTCTCGAAGTCGTCGATAGATACGGGCATCCCACTATCTGATTTGATCTTTCCCTGTTTCTTTAAAACCTCACGTGCAAGCAACCAATAGACTGTTGCAAGCGCCTTCCTTCCTCTATTGTTTGCAGGTATTACGAGATCTACTTTTGAGGTAACATTATCGCTATTAGATATTGCTATGACTGGTACTCCAGCTCTCGTTGCTTCAATGACAGCCTGTTGATCGGCTTGAGGATCAGTAACAACTACAACTTCCGGTTCCATGTAATCAGGGAGTGAAGGATTTGTAAATGTTCCTGGCATGAATCGTCCCAGAATACTCATTGCTCCAGTAAGCTCACAGAATTTTTGTACAGGTGTCTTTCCGTACTCTCTAGCAGAAGTTATAGCTACCCGGGCAATATCGGCTCTGCTAATAAATTTTGCAGCAACGTCTATCCTTGAAAGTGTTTTACTGATATCGAGTATGTACAATCCTTCAGGATTTGCACGAACTATAAACGGAGTCATAAATTTTGTTTTAACAGGGGTACCTACTCTGATTCCAGTAGCCAAGATCATCTTTTCGAGATTATCTCCTTCTTGGTGGTCCTGATCCAAATCTTGTTCGGGAGAGAATGAGGAGGTATCGTAAGAGGGATCTTGATCTTTCTCAACTATCTCATTTTCTTTCTGTTCCGTCTGTCCAACTTCTGTAGAAGAATTAACATCAACGTCTTGAATTCGATTATCGGAATCCATTCTAAGTAATCGACAGTTCTACCAAACCTTCTATTAAATCATACTCTGACATACGTACAAATTCATTTAGTTTTGCAATCCTCTCTCCACCAACTACTCCGGTCTTTATCATCTTCGAAGTAGTGGCAACAGCAATATGGGATATGTGGGAGTCTACAGATTCCCCGGATCTGTGGGAAGTTATTATTTTGATTTCATGCGTCTTGCACTCTTCTGCAAAATTCAAAGCCTCGTACAGACTTCCAGCCTGATTGACCTTTAATATGGCACCACTACATGCTCCGTACCTTGATGCATCTCTCACCATCTTGGCGTTTGTAACAAGCATATCGTCACCAGCTACAATGCAACTAGGGTTACTCGAGGTTATCTTTGCCATGCTTTCAAAATCATCCTCGTGTACAGGGTCTTCCACATAACCAAGTTGGAATTTCTCTATCAAGTCTTCTACGTAGTTTATTTGTTCTTCAGTATCACGCGATATTCCCTGTCTACGGTAATTGTAGGATTTTGATGTTGCATCCCACAGCGACGAACTCGCAAAATCGATTCCCATTACAATGTCCTTGCCCAATTGAAATCCTGTCTTATCTATTGCCTTGGCAACAACTGCTAGCGCATCATCATTCTTTATATTTGGAGCCCATGCACCTTCATCTCCCCTGCCATAAGTGAATTTCTTATCAGTCTCTTCTATTACATTTTTAACCTGACTATGGACTCTAAAATTCATTTCCAACGCCTCCACCAGACTTTTAGCACTCACAGGACAAGCAAGAATTTCCTGTATGTCTGGAGTACCTGGCCCAGCATGAGCTCCACCTCCGAGAATGTTGCCTATCGGGAAAGGGAATTTGTATGGTCCATGTGGCTTGAGTAGCTTAAAGATTGGTATATTTTCAGACTTTGATGCAGCATCGATAGCAGCAATGCTTAAAGCATAGGCCACAGCGCCGCCGATTTTATCATAAGAGGGAGAATTGTCTATGGCCTTTAGTGCGTCAAAAATTGCCCTAGGATCTCTCCCGTCCAACCCCAAAAATTTTCTCTGATGTAAATTTAATGCCTGTAAGGATAATTCCGGTCTATTATCAACAAAACTTACTACCTCATGGCTTCCAACACTTGCACCCGATGGGGCACATGCCCTGCCCAGGTGCTTGTTGTCTGTCGTTACGTCGATTTCTATGGATCGGCTCCCCCTGCTGTTAAAAACTATTCTACCTTTAACTGAAGTGATGGTAGACATAAGTGCTTTAGTCTATCTCTGATTGGATTTCTGACATGCGCCGTCTCAATGCTTCATAGTACGGAATCACTTGATAGATTGTTTCCACACATGAAATGAACATCCTCCTACAGCAATATTTTCGTATTCCAAGGGAGTCCATAATTTGTGCAGGATCTTCGCCAGATTTTACCCTGTTGGAGAACTCCAAATACTTATCAGCAACTACGTTTCCGCATGTAAAGCATCTCACTGGAACCAGCATACTGTATCTGATGATTGTAGCACAAATACTATAATATAATACAATCTGTTGTTAATTGGATTGGTTTTGGTCCGGCTAGCTTCCACCCCAAGAACACAAGTAATATTCAAATTAGTGCTTATTAAGCCGCTACATTTGTGCGGGAGTCGCCCAGCTAGGTCAACGGCGTAAGACTGAGGCTCTTATCCCTTAGGGGTTCGTGGGTTCAAATCCCATCTCCCGCACCCTATCACCTATCTAATCTTTCCATACTTATCTCAAATGCGCACGGGATCTATGGATTGAATCCTCAATCTTGATTATTGAGGGTCGTGAACCATAGTGCCATACAACACATTACATGCATTATTTCTTCATGATTATTATGGTAAGCATAATCTCCAATACTTGAACAAAAGGCTAGGTATTTCCGGAAGATTATCTTAATTAAGATCTAATCAATTTACTAGGCGTCAACAAAATGAATTCTCTAAATACCTAGTGAAAATTTTATTATCTATAAATTAGATCCTACAACGACAATGAAACCAGACTTTTCGACGCTAGAGAAGGAACAGAAGCTTTACTCTTTGCTAAAATCCCAACATGAAGCGGAACTGATAGAAATGAATCACTATATGACTATTCTAAGCAGGGTTAGCAATTCGTTGATAAGAAATTACTTCTATACCCTTCTAAATGATGGGTTGAGACATATCGAGTATTTAGCGAAAATGATGGCTGATGTTGAAGGGGCTACGAGCAGCTCCCTTCTTACTAAAGAGGGACTCTCCAAATCCATTGAGGAGGAAAAAAATTCAAAAGAGATGGTATTAAGATGCTTCGAAATGGCTGATGATTTTGATATTAAGTCGATCTTGAAGAGTATTATAGTTGATGAGGAGCATCACGTTAAAATCTTAGAACATGTTTCAGAGCTGGTGGCTTCCAATTCTGCCAATACCTAGGACCCAATGAGTCAATTAAGGTTGAATGTCTTTCGGAAAAAACATAGGGAATATAACTTCAAAGGCGAATTATTCCACAACTTCTATTTTCATAATCTTTGTGTCTTCAATACTCATTGGTGCGTCATTTGAATCCGTACGCGTTGAACCAATTTTGTCTACTACATCCATGCCTTCAATGACTTGTCCAAAAATAGAATATTGACCATCTAAGAAATAAGAATCCTTTAAAACGATGAAGAACTGTGAACCCGCGCTATTAGGATCATGAGATCTAGCCATTGACACTATGCCTCTTGAATGTTTTAGGTCGCTGAATTCTGCGTCAATATTCCATCCTGGCCCTCCAGTACCCCAAACGCTACGATTCTCATGATTTCTAGTATGTGGGTCCCCACCTTGAATTACGAACCCAGGAACTATACGATGAAATAACAAATTGTCATAAAAACCAGAATTAACAAGGTTCTTGAAATTAGCAACAGTCTTTGGAGCAACCTGAGGAAATAGCTCGAATTGGATCTTGCCGTGTTTCATCAATAGGTTACATTTGATTGTCATGGTTCTTGGTCACAACAAGGCATATATGAATTAGACTTATATTGGTGTTCAAGTTCCGTAGGCTGTCTATTTTGTCAGATCTGGCATACGCAATAGTAAAAGAATATTTAGAAAATTCAAATTGCTTTGCAATTATATCCTCTGATGGCATTACTACAAATCAATTTGTAATTAGCAGATCTGATGGATTATTTTTTCCGGCTGCATTGGGTGTAGAGGAGAAGAAAAAATATGAAAGCCTAGGGCAGACTTTTAGTATTGCCAAGAATCTCGATCATTATCAAAATAAGATTTGTCAATTAGTTCCCTCATTGCCAGATTCATACAAAATGAAATTAAAATTACAGAGCGTAAGGGTGATCATTCTAGCAGTTTTAATAAAATTGGTGAAAATAATTCATACACTCACGTCAGATAATACTTTACGAGAATGGAATAAGTACGCAGACTTGGTACTAGTGAGTGCCTCTGAAACCCTAATCAGCCTCCAGCAGCAGACTTCTGTAGACAATATATCTAATGATAATTTGGTAGATGCACTCTCGTACCTGGGCATAAACCGATCAAGCTTAGAAAAGCAAATCTTGAACCTATATTGAGGAACGCAACCAAACAAATATTTGCGCTACACCTCGTTTATTAACACTAGCATTATTGACAACGTAGAAAAAAAAGACGTAAAAATAGATCATTTCATCGCTCCAAACGCTTGAAGAACATCTGAACTGTGTCCAGCAGGTTTTACTTTCCTGAATATCTTTAGAATCCGACCGTCTTTGCCAATAAGGAAAGTAGATCTGTTTATCCCGATGTAGTCCTTACCCATGAATTTTTTGGGCCCAAACGCACCGTAACTTTTGGATATAAGATTATTGCTATCCACTGCTAAAGGATACGGTATTTTCATCTTCTCAGTAAATTTTTTGTGAGAGTCCTCGTCATCTGGACTTATACCAATTATCTCAATTCCCTGGCGTTCAAATTTATGGTAATCTTTTGTGAAATCAAGAGCCTCGGTTGTACAGCCTGGAGTAAAATCGCGGGGATAGAAATAAACCACAACTTTTTTCCCCTTGGTAATGTCGGATAGCCTATGCAATATTCCATTCCTGTCACGGAATGAAAACTCAGGTGCTAGATCTCCCTCATGCAATTCTAAAGGTGTTTCTGATTTATTACTCACAAAGATCATCGGAGAATGACATACAAAAACTTTACATTCCAACATATTTCAGCACTTCGGAAACGAATCCATATCTTTACGCATTATTATTTGTGATATAGTTTGCTTTAGAAATAAAGTAAAGCAAAACTACGGTGTTAGTGTATCATTCAAAATGAATCCTGCGGAGTTATCAAAAAAAATGGGATACCTAATGTTCTTTTAATTATTGATTGCCACGCCCAACTAACCTTTGAAACATTGCTTTCGTCTTTACAGTGAATTACTACAATAACAAGATGTCGCAACTTGCGAAAGAAGCCTATACTGTAGCATTTGTTCATCGATTATGTAGAAAGCAGAATCCCTCAGAAATCTTTCTGCAATCATTCCATTTCTTTTTAGTCGTCAAAAATTCAAGCAATACAAAAGATTGATAGATTCGGTATTTCTAACATGTATTTCGAGACGAACTGGAGCGAGGAGTGTTGTTTAATGGACTATGATATAGTTGTCGTTGGAGGCGGCCCTGCGGGACTTTCTGCTGCATACTCCGCTTCAAAAATGCAGGCCAGAACAATAGTGCTAGAAAAAGACGATGCCATAGGACAGTTTGTGAGAACCAGCGGAGTAACATGGATTGATGATATGAAAAGATTGAAAATTCCTGAAAAATATTACAATCCCATTAAGAATTACAGAATTATTTCTCAGTCCAATGAAGTATTGATCAGCGGTCAAGTGGCCAAGTCATGCGTTTTGGATGTTCGGGCGACCTACCAATACCTTGCCTCACTAGCAGCTGAAGCAGGTTCTGACATTCTGGTTAGAAGTCAAGTACGTGATGTTACGAAAGATTCGTCAAAAATTTCTGGAGTCAAGGCAATAACTCCGAAAGGAGAGATACAATTTAATTCAAGACTTGTGATAGATGCCAGCGGTTTCAGCAGCACAGTCGCAAGGAAAGCAGGTCTTGTAAACGAATGGAAAAGATATGGTATTGGAGCAGAATACGAATGTTTTTGCGAATGTGTTGATCCCCAAACTTGGATCTTAATGGTTGGAAGTAAGTATTCAAGTGCAGGGTATGCTTGGGTTTTTCCCATTTCAAGAAATAGAGTGAGGATAGGAGTCGGAATTGGGAGGCCAGAATCGAGGTCGGATCCCTTGAAAAACCTTAATGAACTCCTTGAGAAGAGAATAAAACCCTTAGACGAACTGGGAAAAATTCAGCCTTTGGAACTTCACTATGGATTAATTCCAAATGAAGGTTGCAATAGGTCATCTGTTCATAATGGATTAATGCTTGTAGGTGATTGCGCAGGGCAATCCAATCCGCTAGTCTTAGAAGGGATAAGATTTGCCATTCAATTCGGAAGACTTGCAGGCGTTGTGGGTGCCAATTCATTGTCTAGTGGATCAACAGGAGAATCGCTCAAACTATATGACACGGAATGGCGAAACCAACTGGAATCAAGGATCAAATCAGCAATTAAAGTTCAGTCAAGATGGCTAACTTTGTCTGACGAACAATGGGATAAGGAGATAGAGATCCTTAGCTCTCTCACTCAGGATGAGTTTCTTGATTTCATAAGAGCAGAGTTCACTGCTAGTCGGATGTTAAGACTATCGTTACATCATCCTCAATTAGTAGCAAGAAGGCTATTTGATATGGTTTTACGCAAATGAAGCAAGATATTTATATCAATAAAAAAGCACCAAGTTAAGTCTTGGCTGGAGAAACCGTTGCCGAATTCACACCAGTTATTTACATGCTGGGTTTCGGTTTGGTGGCATCAGTTCCGGCACTAGTTCTCTCACGATTAATAGCGCCTAGACGAAGTTATAATCCTGTGAAATTCCTTCCTATGGAGTGCGGTCAAATGCCATCTGGTGCAGGGAGATCTCACTTCATGATGCAATATTATGCTTACATCCTTATGTTCGTAGTTTTTGATGTTATGTCGATTTTCCTTTACGCATGGGGGAGCTCCCTGTTTTTTATCCCAAGATCAGCGACACTTCCTATCATTGCCTTTCTTGCAATAATGTTTGCTGCAATGGCCTACGCACTTTATTTGGCTGGGAAAAAAGGAATTTGGTGATCTATTTTAAACCTGCAAGTGTTAAATATCGATCGTACTTGGAGGAGTGTAGAACAGGCTTTGATTAAAGACCTAGTCAATCCAACTAACTTTAACCTTATGGTTGGAAAGCTAGGGGATGTACTTATAAAAGCACTAGATTTGCCACTTGGTTATGCCATCAACTGGGGACGCATATGGTCTCTCTGGCCTGTGCACCTTGAGACGGCGTGCTGTAGTGTAGAATTTGGAGCCGCATCAG
>JBAWET010000385.1:0-3578 GCA_049591355.1 Nitrososphaeraceae archaeon | reverse complement strand
GTTCTAAGACATAGTCATATAACACCTCTCGAGACAATAAAAACAGACTATTATAACCAAATGAGTACTTAGTAACACGTCACTCCATTTTTCTAGGCTATTTCACTTGGGCCTGTTCTTATCTTTGTTGAATTCTTCCTGTGTTGTTTGTCACTGCAAAGGGGTATTATGACTAATGGTCGCACACGAGCTCCCAACCTAATGCTCTAGATTCACTCATTATACTGAGAAAAAGTTTGTTGGAAAGCAAAGTTGGCATCCTCAACAACGAACAGATTCTGCTTAAATAATATTCCTTTTATTGGAAGAGAAACGAATGTCTGTAATGATAATAATTATTTGTGGACTACCCGGCGTTGGTAAAACAACAGTAGTAAAAGGGCTTGCCCCATTGATAAATGCTGTTGTTCTAGCAACGGACAAAATAAGGAAAGAGCTATTCTCCAAGCCAATGTATGGACAGAGGGAAAGAAGATTGATTTATGATGTTATGATACTAATGGCTAAATATCTTGATAAGGCAGGCATAAATTGTATTCTGGACGCTACATTTACAAGAGAAAGCTCAAGACGCGAAATTAAAGAGAAGCTTGGTCTCGCTAGTAAAGACATTCATATAATAGAATGCATTTGTCCTGAAGATATTGTCCTCTCACGGCTGCGACAAAGGAAGCATGATTATTCGGATGCTGATTTCTCAGTTTATAGAAAGATGAAGAGAATTTATGAACCTGTAAAAGTAGAGCACATGACTGTTGACACGAGTATGCTTTCAAAAACAGATATTGGAACAATAGCGACAAAGATTCTAAAAAGAAGATAAATGAAACAGATAGATATAGCTCTCCATTTAAAGGAGAAAGGAGCATTTCCTCATAGAGTATCAACTGTTAGAGTTCTAGAGACTCATATTTCTTGGGTACTTCTAACTGGTAAATATGTGTATAAGGTGAAAAAGGAAGTTAAATTTGGTCGAATCCTTGATTTTTCTACCCTCAGTTTAAGGAAATACTTTTGCCAAAAGGAAGTCATGTTAAATAGGCCGCTTTGTGGCAAAATGTATCAAGGCGTAGTGAAAATTGTAAAAATTGATCATAAATATAAGATAGTAAACCTCAACGCGTGTGGTAAACCTCTGGAATTTGCTATCAAAATGCTAGAGATCCCTCAGAGGTTCCGCATGGATAACATACTCCGTCTTCGCAGAATTAATAGCAGTGTACTGGACTTGTTGGTAGAAAACGTTGTTGCTTTTCATAGATGTGCCTACACAAGTGATACAATAGCAAAATTTGGGAGACCTTATATTATGAAATCAAAGATTAGGGAAAATTTTGCAACTCTTTCTATGTTTACAAAAACGGACTCGATATTTGAAAAAAGGTTGAATCAGTTTGTGAGAAATAATAATGAGTTATTTGCTAGACGAATAGAGGCGTCCCGCATTCGTGATATACATGGTGATTTGTACATGAGAAATATTTTCTTTTTTAAGGGTAGATTTTATATGTACGATAGAATAGAATTTAATGATTCTCTGAGGTACGCAGACGTTGCAGAAGATGTTTCGCATCTTGCAATGGATCTTGATTATCATCGACGACAGGACCTACGACGCTATTTCATCAATCATTATATCAGAAAAAGTAACGATACTACTTTAATTAATATAATTTATTTTATGATGTGTTATAAAGCATGTATTAGAGCGAAAGTATCAATATTCAGAGCTACCGAAGTCGGGAATGAAAATGAAAGACTAGAGTGTATGACGGAGGCACAAAGTCTTTTTAAGCTCGCAAGGAAATATCTTGAATTATTTTAAATGACTTCTAGTTTTTTATATTTTATTCATTTTTAAGTTTCTTTTATTGCATATTTTTGTTTATCTTGTCAAGCCGTAGGAGATGCAAAGAATTACCTTGTGCATTACACTGCATACATATTTTTCATATACTATATCATTACAAATGTATTGATATTTCCGTGGTTGATGCAATAGAATGAGATCCCTATTCAAAAATAGGACCGAAGCTGCATTAATGCTTGCAGAAAAGCTACAATGGTTAAAGGGAGAAGGACAAGAAGACAGCTTGTTGGTATTAGCAATACCACGTGGTGGGGTCGTGACTGGAGACATTATTGCTACCAGTCTCGGGGTTAATCTTGATGTAGTAGTCGCAAAGAAAATAGGGCATCCATCAAACCCAGAATTTGCAATAGGGGCAGTCATGCACGATGGAAGCTTCATTTCAAATCAAGCAGTGGTCAGTTTGTCGGATGTACCACACCAATATCTCACAGATAGTATTTCTATATTGACGAAAGAAATAGATCGACGTTTGATGAAGTTTAGAGGAAGTAAGGTGTATGATCTATCGGGCAAGGATGTGGTTTTAGTAGATGATGGCGTTGCTACCGGTATGACGATGTTCGCAGCAATTAAGTGGTTGAAGACCCAGCAACTAAGAGGCCTAATAGTGGCAATACCCGTAGGGGCAAGGGATACAATTCAAGCACTAAAAGAGACTGTAGATGAAGTCATTGTTTTGCATTCGCCAGCAATATTCGGAGCTGTTGGGGCTTTTTATGAAGACTTTTCGCAAGTTAGCGATGATGAGGTTGTAGAAATTATGCAGAAATATAGAATAGGTGATTAGTATACGTAAGTGAGTAGGCTATTATTTCCGCTACTGATAACAATGTCATCCACCCCAGATGAGTAGATTAACTTTAATACAACTCCCATAGTGTGCAAAATACCTATCTGATAAAGACAGTCGATAACTAAGATCAGGTTGTTTCAAAATGAATTATACATTAACAAAGATGCATACCAATTGTAGTCCTTCATATAACGTGAGATACTTGCATTCTCTTTGGCTCTTGCATTCATCAGATCACTCGTTACATCTTTTTCATTCTCTTTAAGAGGGTTGTATGGTAATTCAACTGTCTGAGGCCATTGTGTAACCATAAATTCCAGTATTTGCTGTATATTGGATATTTCACTTGCCATTTTTTGGTCAAGCATATATTGTAAGTCTTTCTGCCTGTCCAACAGATTTTTGCATCTACAGGTCAATCTATTAATGATACTATCTTACATGGTTAAATACGTGCCTACTAGAGATTATTTGTATTATTCACATCGAATCCCTCCATTCCATCCATTACCATCAGGTGATCTTCTTTTTTACAACATTTGCAATTAACCTTTAGACAATCTCGAGTCATATCATGATTACATTCTTTGCATGTGCATACACTATCAGAAAATTCAATATTGTTACGTATATTCAATTGCTATCAATGAATATTAACATACAGCCCATGTATATTAGTTCGAGTACAGAGGGAATCCTATCTTTCCCGACATTTCGACACTCAGTACAATCTTTGCGATAATTCTCCATGTTAGCATTTGATTTTGATATCACTGAATTTATATTGTAACCCTCTTCCTCGATCGCCCCTTAGTCTAATGTGGTTCCATCAATAATACCTGTTATCAATATAAAACCATTGATCATAAACAGTCCGCTTAGTATACAGATAATGATTCTATGGAGATTGGT
>JBAWET010000384.1:0-3613 GCA_049591355.1 Nitrososphaeraceae archaeon | reverse complement strand
CATTATGATATAACCAGTCGATAAAACATATTTTGTTATTCCTATTTTTGGTCATAAAATATTAGTGGACTTATGAATGAGTAGAAAGTCGTTGACTATCCCTTCGAGATCTACCTAACCTCTATTACTTCCTCTTTAATTCCTTTAGCAATAAGTATCTCTTTGACTGAATTCCTGTGGTCGCCCTGCAATATGATTAATCCCTTCTTGGATGTGCCTCCAGTTCCAAGTGTTGTTTTGAGATCTCGGGTAATGGTAGCAATATCTGATCTATCGCCAAGACCCGTTACGACTGTAGTTGGTTTCTTGAACTTTCGGAATTCCTTCGAGATCACGACTTTAGTTATCTCTTTATCTAGTTCGTGTAAAAAGCCTTCAATCGAACCAGTATCATAATAATTTTCTGACACTACTATTGTAATATGCGCTAATCTATTAAATGAAGGTTTCGTCAAGTGGCTACAAAGCGCTCTACAAAAGACAAGATAATTTTATGGTTTGAAGATGGTAAAACAGCCTATGGCGCGAATGTTCAAAAGGGAAATTAGAAAATTCCTAATGGCAGACACCCTAACGGCAATGATTACTACAGTTAAAAATGACGGATTGTAATCATTGCTGCTCGAATTTAGGACACTTACCAATCTTTCTCACATAAACTACCAAAAACGACTTCTAAAATCGTGTACTAATATCATGATTATGATTCATTTTTCGGATCACTTTGAAATTTATTTCACTATAAAATTTATCTATTATATAGAAGGAGTTGTTTGAGTGAGACACTAGGGATAACTGTCTTAATTTGGACAAGTTAGGAATTTAAAAATGCCGATTGATTAGATTTCCAAAGCCTTAACATATTTAATTTGACTGATAGATTACTTTTGTTATTTAGCACCCGGCTAGTGCTTCATCATTTGTTCATCAATACTTCATATTTTTAGAGCCGGGACTGCTAATATGTTTCTGGTCAATTACAATAGCATTCGTCAGCTATATCCCCCATGATTTGTTACCACTATAAGAGAAGCTAGAATAAATGTAATACAACAATTGAAGTCCGATGCTGAAATCACAATAATGAATAGTCTCCAAGAAAACCATATTAATTTTCGTTAGTGTTGGATGGTGGGAATAATTAGTCTAAATATATCCTTTCTTTCAAACATTATCTACTTCTGGATATTTATCTCGAATTTAGATACGTACCTGCAGCTTTAGAGATTCAATACAACAAATCCATCGAAACCCAGATAATCACTATTTCCTCATTCTCGTTTGTGTCAGAACATATTAAGTTGAGATCGATGTCTGCTGCGTATCGCAAAATAGTAATCCCAGCCGTAGCGTTTGCTGCCCTGCTAGCTGTTTTCGACTATGCACCAGTTTCTTATCTTGTGAATAATGCACATGCAGAGACCGGAATAGGCAAAGACGTTTTTAAGGTGGTAGTCTCAGTATTTGGAGCAAACAAAGAGATAGGAGATATTTTAGCACTTGTTACTGTCAATGAAAATTCTAAAGCAAAATTATTTGACCTTCATTCGATGAGCCCGGTCGCTATCAACACCAATTCAACTCAAAATGAAAACGTCGTCGAGTTCGTTGCGACATTTCCAAAAGTTCCTGTAAATACTGGAGATGTTTACAGATCATGTGTCATTACACCCAATACTATGCATCAATATTGTGAAGAAGGAAGTAATTCCCCAGCAAAGAGGCCCGAATTTGTAGACATCTCATTAGATAAAGTGAAAAAATCTGATGCAGAGAAGAAGATTAAGTTGAAAGACGCCTCTTAACTACAATGTGACACCGTATGGGTGTCGTTACCTCCTATTTTGTTTTCTTCACAGCACCTGTGGTCCTCAGGACGCGAACTTACAATGTAAACGTTTTTTTTTTTGTATTCCTTAGCCAATATCTCCTTATTTTCGGATTTAAGTACAAATTTATTTTTTTTAAGATCAATGTGTTTTTCGGACACTATTAGACAGCCTTTTCTGCAAATCTTGTAGAGCAGGACTGACAATTATCTAGTCGTGATGTTGACTTATTCTAGCTTGTTATCGGGATATATGGTTTCACTATTAATTGGTCCTTTTCCGAACGTCTTCCGTTAATATGAGAGTTCCATATAAGTAATTGTAAATTCATTGTGAGCACTATTTTGTGGAATCCAAACTCTAGTATGTATAATAAGGAATATTGCAGAGGCTGTGGAAGCATTTTGAAGGTAACTTCACTATGTAATGTATGTTTAGAATATGTTTCATGGAAATGTGCTAAATGCTATAAGGTAGATGATGTTACTCACTCTCATACCTATCGAGCATATGCATATGTTTCGGGCGCCTAAGCTAATAGGAATATTACACCTCTCTTCTTTCTTTAAATTTGCGCGTGTTCCATATGCGCCAGAGAAAGATACTTGGCGATAACGAATGGACTGCTGGTTACGGTGGATGAAACCTTCTTTTGAACAAGGAATAATAATGGAAAGGTGGGAAAGTTACATAGAAAGGGAGAAATGATTTGATCCAGGCTCCAATAATTTGTTGATAAGGAATTATCTCCTATGACCAAGAATTAAATTGAAAGATAAATACAGTTTCATTTCAGTACCAATTCAAAAGAAGGATGGCATGAATCTGAATGAAACAAGATCGAGTATACCAGAAGAAAAGGCAGATGATTGAAAAGTACGTTAAGAAGCATAAAATTGTAGATTATTCTAGAATCTTAAATGAAGTAGATATAGACTATGATACGTTGATGAAAATAATTTCTGAATTACGTAATGAGGGCCGTTTGAAGTAAGATGTACGCTTGTTTGTCCACTCATTAGTATTTGTTATAAGTCATGATAATAAAATTACAAACAGCCTATTCTGTGGCCCCGGTATAGAATGGTGATCAAACAAGCCGTTATGTAATAATCGTCCATCCAGCAAGTAGAGATTCACCAATCAATTAACATATGGAATAATCCTGCATCTCTTTAAAATATTCGACAAGGTTGTTAAAATTGTCAATCTTAGGAAAGGTTTCTATAATAATAATTACAACCATGTCCTGTGGCAGGCGGCTGGCTATCCTGGGTGCGTGCAAATGATAACCAAATTATGGCTCTTCTGGAAGGTCAAGTTGACAATCTGGTGAAAGCGACATCGGTCTTGGCTGAGTCAATCAGCAACTATAGTACCCTAAAAGAAAAAAATTCTATACTAAAAGAGTTGGAACATGAAGGTGACCAGTTTACTCATAAAGTATTTACAACAATAGATAAAACATTCATCACACCTCTGGATAAAGAAGACATTTCAGAATTAACGAGTACCATTGATCAAGTGCTTGACGCCACGTACGGTACTTCTGATAGACTCGTACTCTTCAAGATCCAGGAACCCTCTCGTTACATGCAGGAGCTTGCTAATTTACTATTGACTGCGTCTCAGCAAATCTACAAAGCCGTTACTGAATTGCGTAAGGTAAAGCATCAGAATTTGCTAGATTATTGTAAAGGTATTAGCAGCTGTGAACACGAGGGAGATAAAGTCTATCGCATCGCAATTGCTGAACTATTTGAGACACAAGATGCTGTAGAAAT
>JBAWET010000383.1:0-9824 GCA_049591355.1 Nitrososphaeraceae archaeon | reverse complement strand
GCAAAGATTTCTTCACGATGAACATCAAGACAATGATTGGCAACGGCTTTTAATCCAAATTCTTGCACTAATTGAATTAATACCATGGCATCGTCTTCTTTATGAAGATGTACCATCAATCTATGCTTGTTTGATAGTATGTCCATAAAAACTTCTGTTGTTGGATCTACTTCATCTATTGATTTTTTTCCTGCTTCAATTAACCTTTGCATTTTTTTAGCCTTCATAAAATTCTCTCTGAGCATTGCGATTGCCCCCATGCGTGTTGATGGCCTATGCCCTTTCCATTCCATAGTACTGCGTGGATTATATCCTAAGGCAACCTTAATTCCACTATCCTGGATAAAGGCATCTCTTATGTCTTTGGCAAAATTTCTTATAAGAACAGCTGTTCCAGATATTATATTACCACTGCCAGGTAAAACTGTTGAATAGAGAACACCGCTTTCTACTGATTCACGGAATGATGGGTCATCCATATAGATGCTATGCAATGCATTTGCAAGAGGATAAATTGAACTCGTCTGCTCATTAGATTCTTCTTCTTGACTCGGTTCACCAGCTCTTGCCATTCCAATGTGACTGTGAGAATCAATGAATGCAGGTGTGACACAAATATGTTGGCCATCGGCAATTACTTCTGCCTCATCTTTAGGTTTATTGCTACCAACAAATGTGATTTCATCATTCTCAAATCCTATGAAAAGGTTTTTTCTTTCGGCAATACCATCATATAGTGTATTTGATTTGATTAATTTCATTTAATTGAAAGAAGATCACGTAGTATTTTATTTTTTACCATTGGTGAATATTATTCTACCTCCGTTTGTGGTGCTCCTAGTGAGTAATACCTTCGAATTGTGAACATGATATTGCAGGAGCCATAAGTAACTATGAGTCCTTTTAATATTTACGACTTCTACCAAATACTTGTTCTTTTTAGGCGAGGGTTTAACAATAATATGTGTGTTCAATATAGCAATACTATGGCTAATGAAGGAGAACAAGAATACCAAAGAGTCGCAAGCAAAACTGATCTACAAGAAGGGAATCTGCTTAAGGTAGAGGTTAGAGGTAAAGAATTGGTATTATCTATGGTTGATGGAAAGATCTTTGCTATGGAAAACGAATGTACCCATCAAGGAGGCCCACTGAATGAAGGCGAACTTAAGGGCTATGGCTTGAAATGTCCATGGCACTATGCTGTATTTGATGTCAGAAATGGAAAAGTTTCCGACAGCACCGTTTGGGCAAGCAATCTAATTTCTTATCCCGTAAAGATTGATGAAGCAACTGGCGATATATTAGTAAATCCTAATGGAAGCAAGCTGTGATGCTTTAAAATAAAACAAAATAAGCAAGATAAGCAGGGATGCACCCAATAGAACAAAAACTCTGCATCATCTATTACAATTAGTTAATCAGTATACAGAGTCCGATCTCACATCTAGTCTGAAAAAGCAGAGTTCAAAGAATAGAGCATGTATCATAGCCTTTTGCGGTTATTTAGTCAGTCATTACTACAGAAGAGGACCATTTCTTTAGAATCAAGATCCCTATATAATATGGAATATTATAGAATGCAGATAATGCTGCAACTTCCGGACCAAAGAATTGTTGAGCGAAAACCACAACTAGTATGTTGTTTATATACGTCATCGCAATGAATCCAGCAATTCTCTCATCAGTGGCGGATTTCTTAGAAGCCAGAATAACGAATAGATATCCAAGCAGTCCGTATGCTCCGTAGAGTAAGAATGATATCAAAGTTATTTCTAAAACAAGAATCTGGTTAGTAATGAAATAAGTTGAATAATTTGCAAACATGGCAAAATTAATCAAGGCCATCAGGACTATTGAGGCAGATAGAGAATACTTTTCCGCAACACTTGCTAATTTAGGAGAATATCTCTTGATGGTCAAACCTAATGCAAGTGGGACGAACAGAGCGGAAGTAAGTAACAGCATCATATCTAATATAGGGATGGAAAAGGTAGTTCTAAATAGAACATATACCAGAGTTGGTAAAACAAAAGGTACAGCGATGGAGGTTGATATTATCAGCCCAACTATTATGGGCAGTCTTCCTCCAACAAAATTAACAACAAAAGGAGATCCTAGACCGGTTGATATTCCGGTCAACAAAACGATAGGAAGAGCCATAGCTGGAGCAACGACGTAGGAAATGGAATACATTACCAAGGGAAGTATAATTAATTTTAGTATTGTTAATAGCAGTAACATCTTTGGTTTGGTAAAGGTAGTAATCAGATCCCTTGCATCCAATTTGAGAAGATTCAGAAACAAAAGCCCACCAAGAAGAACCAAAAGATATGGTGATAAAATTTGCCCGACTGTCGGGAATATAATGCCACTCAACATTGAGAGTGGAATAACTATCATTAGTATTCCTAGGGCCTTGTCGCTATTCGTCAACTAGATATCAATAGTAATAATTCCAGTGGTCATAAACATTGTCGGAGAAGAATTACGATGGGCTGGAACTACTCCATTTCCACATTTCCATTTCCACATTTCCATTTCCACTCAACAACATTTGACGGCAATGGAAATTCGGATACTATAATGTATTACATGTTTAAAGAATTGATCGATCAAATACCATTCCATGCAGCGGCTTGATTTGACACAGAATTATAAGCTCTCATCACTAAACTGGGTTAACAAAGTTAAGGAACGAATAAAACTCATTCACCCTAACAAAATTTACATTCTGTCTGTGACATTACCAGAGTGGAGTGAGATTATTCCCGATTCCACCCCTCTCCTCCACTTTGGGTTTAACTCAAATAAGGTAGTTCTTCATGTACGACGCCATTTTTCAGACCTTGTACCCATATTTTTTCATTATCTCTTTCACTTGATTGTCACTAACTTGATCAAAGTCTTCATAAAATCGTCCTATGGCTATAAACGGGTCTGGAGTATCAAGTATAATCACTTCATGTGCCACTTGCTTTAGCTGAGTTAAAATTTCGCCAGGTGCCACTGGTACAGCTATTACTAACTGTTTACAATGTTGCTCATTCTTTATCCATCGCGCCGAAGCGAGCATCGTTGCTCCAGTTGCAATACCGTCATCAACTAATACAACAGTTTTACCATCAAATTCATTGTCATATTCTTTGGTACCTCTGTAGCTCGTTAGTCGACGCTCTATTTCTTTTGCTTGCGCTTTTGCCTGTTCTTGTATATAGTCTAGTGGTATATTTCGCCTATCTACAATTTCTTGATTAAGAAAATAACTACCATTAGGCATTACAGCACCAATTGCAAGCTCGGAATTATCAGGCGCACCAATCTTTCGAGAAACAACTATGTCAAGTTTAGCACCAAGTTTAGAGGCAATAATATCTGCAATGATCACTCCGCCACGAGGAATGCCCACTATGACAATATTTTGTGGGTCTCTTTCTTTTAGTTGGTTTTGTTCAAGCCACAATAGTCTTTCCGCAAGTTTCTCCCCTGCATCTATTCTATTTTGAAATATTACTGGTTGCAATTTTTTAAGTATTGATTATTGCCTCCGCTTCGTGTTAACCTTTTCAGGATAAAATTATGATCTTTTTTGCCTCCCAAATTAATGGTTGATGCTCAAATCGATATATTTTGACTTCTAAAAGCCGGTCCTGATGCACTAAAAGAGCATGGATAAGTTTATGAGGAAATCTGCTTAACTGTGTTTGGACTTGAAGTTACTGCTGGTTTATTTCATAATATTATTGGCGCTTTTTATCTCAGTTCTATACCTCTCGGCTGCAATATTTGGTGATCATGGTGTGCAATTAGTTGAAGGCCAAAAACAAGGTGAGACTATGGATTCAGTCGATAATGAAAGTCAAGGGTTAATTTCCAAAACTAGTTTACAACAATTTCGGTCATCCTTGTCTGGCATAGTAAATCAATCCTTGATTCTGACCCAATCATATCAAGACGAGATTGGAAAGTGGATGTCTCATCAGTATGATAATTCTACCTTAGTTTCAATTACAGATTCATATATCCCCAAATTTGAAAACCTTGTTAGTAGTGCACAAAATATGACATTTCCCAAGGATTACAAAAATATTCATGATGCATTAGTTAATTCATTGAAATCTGAAACTGATAGTTACAAACACTTTAGAAATTATTTGGTGTCAGGAAATAAGACAGAAGACGAAATCTCAACGGATTTATTAACAAAGGCATTACAGTATGAAATGATATATTCCGAATTCCTTTCAAAGCCTTTACCAAATTCTGGTCAGATGAATGCCACTGTCAACTACTTATCCAGTGTCCCGAGTTGATTAATGAGTTACTACGACGGACGGACTATTAAGATAATTAGTTAATTTGATCTGTGCTCTACCGTCACTATTACCTTAAATTCTTTACAAATTTTCTACAATGAGTCGCTTGCGTTCGTTGAAATCAGTTTGACCTTTTTTATAAACACAGGCAAAACACCAATCTCTAGTATAGCTATACAAATCTTGAGGTTCTGATACTCTAATTACACCCGATACAGTCTTGCCACATTTATCACACACTTGCTCCATATTGTACATGAAAAAGCATTGATATTAATAGATACATGATTTAGAGTTAAAGACAAATCCATTTAATATTTTGGTACAACATAATATTCCTAGATAGTTAACAAAGTTAAGGAATCAATAAAATATCGTTTGGGGACTGTTGATTTACTGTCGCCTCACGTATATTCCGGATGGAGGGTGTTAATCCAATTCTCCCTCCATTCCGTTTATTTGTTGACTATTTTTCGTGAACAATAGCAAAGATGCATGGACATTGACAAAGCGTTCCTTATGCCATGTTGAAAGTGTTCGACAGAGGAGAATAATCTATTAATATATGTGTTAGGTCTGTTAAAAATTTAACAGTAAAACTGGTGAGGGTTATCTGGGAATCCGCTATTCACTCACCAGTGTGAAAGAGGTTTTTGGTTCGGTAATTGTAATATGGACACCATAAAATAAAACCGTTTTATCTCAGCAGCTAATCAATTAAACTAGTTAAGAATTATATTTCGCGAAACAACATTCATTATTCCTAATAAAGTTAGTGAATCCATAGTGAATGATGGTGACAAAATGTTATAACCAATGATGTGTAGCTGATCTTAAAATGGCGTTGTTAATAGTTTCAAATCGTGACAAGAAATTAATAATTTGGAACTTCATGGAAGAGCTCTGGGAGAACTATCAAAACGCTATAGAAAATAAGCTTGATACTCAGTTCAAATTCTTGGACTTTTATAACATAGGTCTTCTGACTCAATATCTAAAGGAAGAGGGAGTTGAAACATCACCAGACAAGGTTGTGGTGGATACTTTGAAAGAATATGCCAAGAAGACAGGCTATATTGATATCAAAGATAACACAGTTAGGTTAACTAAAAAAGGATTAGATGAATGTCAAAAACCGAAACACGATTGGGATTAAGGTGTATTCCAAGGGTTTGTCGGAATACAACGCGCCATACCCAATCAATATCTTATTTCAACCTTCTTCTCTCTTGAATACATTAAGCGTATTCCCAGTAACATGATTGCAACTGCAATTACCTGGTAAAGACTGATTGTTTCTTTAAGAAATATTGCTGCAAGGACCAAGCCGATAGCCGCAGATAACGACACAATAGAAGATGCTTTTACTACCCCGATTCGTTTAATGCTATGCCAATATAGGAAAAGTGACAGTGCAAACCCAAACACTCCAAGTATGACAATCGATGGTATCTGCGTCCATTGAATATTGAAAGGTAATCTAAGTACAATGACAGTTAAAAAAAGTATCGACCCACCAATCAACGATCTTATTTGAACTAATCTAGAAACTTCAATCTGTTTTGTGATTATAAGACAGATATTGTTATCAAACCCCCAAATCATAGTGGCACCGATTATTAGAAGATTACCTGAATCTAACGCAAACATTGAGTTGTCAAATTCAAGGTTAGTGGTTACTATGAATACACCAAACAAAATAACACATACGGCGATGTATCCTATTGGTCTTAATCTCTCTCTAAAGATCAGGGTAGCAAACAATATTGAGAATACAGTTTCGCCATTGGCCAATAGCGATGTGTCCGCCGCTGTAGTCTGTGAAAGTCCTAGAAAGAACAAGACCGGTGCGATGGCTGCCCCACATACAGCAGTGGCTAAAATAAGAAAATAGTATTTCCTTGATAATCGCTTAAATTTAGTCTGACGTGCGATAGGCGTAAAAACTAGTCCTGCTATTAAGCAAACCAACGAGGACAGCACAATTGGATCTATCGAAGTTAGGACGGGCTTTGCGACTGTTGAAATTGAGCCAAAAAGAGCCGCTGATAAAATCGCTGAACCATAACCTATGACTATGTTTGAGGGCTTATATTTCACGCATCAATCAGCACCTTCAGTATTTTGTAATAGCACCAAACAAGGAACGGAATTATCAGATTATTTTTATTTCTTGTGGGAGAGATATAAGAATGGTCATTATCCGGACGAGACCTCATGATCATGGAACAGGATTAGAGTCTTTCCAAAGTATTTGCCCAATCATCTCGAATGGATGATATGGATCACACAATTTCGAGTTTACGAGATCCATAATTTGAATATCAACAATATCAACTTATTCTACTAGCTAGAAGAACGATCATCTGGTGTGGTCATCACAGCAGTTGCCCTTAGCATTTCGAAAACCCTAGCGAGAAAAATGAACTAATGTTAGTGATTATGACAATTACATGTCATAATGGTAACTATTCTGGTGTCAACATTATTCAACACTAATGGTGATATCCTTAGAAGTCCTTACATCGTCACTTGGCAGAACAGCCTCCAGCAGAGAAAAAATCTTTCAGCAAGGAGTATATGGCTTTTCTCATAGCATTTGGAATCATTGGATTAGCAATTGCGTTTGTCATTGGCCAAGCAGCATCCAGATTGGTAACTGCGTTTGTTAATGATATCGTTGATCCAACAGTCGGATTGTTTTTGCCAGCCGGTAGTCTTGACAATTTGGCCGTTAATGTGACAGGTATTCACGGGGGCTCGTCTCAATTCAAATATGGTGATCTCATTTCAACAATCATAGACTTTCTTATTATTTCCCTTATTGTATTCATAGCATACAAGGTGCTATCAAAGTACAAGTTACTAGAGGACAAAACAAAACCAGAAGAGAAAAAATAGCCGTTTGGACTTTAACCTCTCCGCTCTTTACGGCTGAATGGATCATCGAAATTTGCCAGTAGTTCGCCGAGCTCTTCCCCGTTTAATTTGATTTCAAATCTTACTATATATTTATGTTCAAACAAGATTGAGACAAGGACTGAATGAATTACGAAAGGCTTGACTGCAATTATTCGGGCCATATTATGTAATTTAACATGTTCGAAAATCTCATCAAAGTCGCATCTGCTGTCAACATTCAGTCAGAGATCTAATCTAATTCATCATCATGCAAACAGGATTCTTAAATGTCAGGAGAAAGAATACTCTACGAGAAGTAGTGATTCAAACAGATAATGCAATAAAGGAAACCCGAGTCCCAATTGGTTCGGTGGTTTCCCTGTGGCGGTACCCCATAAAGTCCATGATGGGAGAGGAGCTCAATTCTTCATATATGACGGGACGAGGACTCGCAGGGGATCGCTCATATGGTCTAATCGACCAAGAAACTGGCAAGGTGGCTAGTGCCAAGAACCCTAGAAAATGGGGAAAGCTCTTCGACTTTCGAGCAGCCTTTATTGACCCACCACATGTAGGGGAGGACATCCCACCCGTCCGAATTACGTTTCCAGATGGTACCGATATTTTCTCCGACGATGATAATATTGATCCCACTTTGTCAAAGGTTCTCGGACGAGAAGTCAAGATCATGAGGGCTAGTTTGGAGAAGCCAAGCTACGAGGAATATTGGCCTGATATAGAAGGCCTGGCACAAAGAGAGAAGGTTACCGACGAAGGAATGCCTTCCCAAAGTTTCTTCGATATTGCTGTGATCCATATCCTGACAACTTCCACAATCAACCATCTGAGAGAACTCTATCCAGAAGGGCGCTTTGAGGTTCGACGGTTTAGGCCAAATATAGTGATAGAATCAAAGTCTGGCGACAAGGACTTTATCGAGAATTTGTGGGTGGGCAAGAAGATATCCATAGGCGAAGAGATTATTCTGAGGGTAACTGGGCCGTGCACGAGGTGTGTGATGACTACTTTGCCTCAAGGTGATCTTCCCAAAGATTTAGGTATCTTGCGCACAGTGGCCCGTTACAACCAAGTCACTGCGGGTATCTATGCATCAGTTGAGCGCGGTGGAAAGATCAAGCGAATGGATCCTGTCTGGATGGAATGAAGCACTACCCTTTAAGAATGGCTAAACCGCATTGGTAACTTAGTTAGTAACTGTTTATTTTTCGGTAAATAAGTAACACTGATGCCTAAGTTCCCTCATCTTCGTTGACCTCAAATTCTTCTATCAAAGGATAATCAATTATAGTGTACAAGTAAGTCTTTGCTTTATCCTGTTGGATTGGAAAACAATCGTCATGTTTCCTTGTATTTCCATTTTCTGAATAACTTTCTTGTGCACAGACCTTTATTTGACTCGGATGCTGCATTGACTTGTCTTCTATTGTATAGCCAGATTTAGGACTGATTGTTTGGTGCGTATCGGTGAAATCTGGTGTTACTTTTTGAGAAAGAATCTGCTTATCATCCGAATCATAAACTACAACATTAAATGAAGGAAGGTGATTTGGCATAAATGCATTGTCCAAATACACAGTTAATTGGTATGACTTTGTTTTTGCTTCAACCATTTGTCCTGACAATGTTACGAAGGTTACTCCAGTCAGGACCATTGCGGCAATGATAGCAATTAGTAATATTCTCAGGTAAATGCCCATCCTATAGTCATCCAGTGAGTGAAATTTAAGGTGATTCGAATAATTTGGAGTACGATTTTTCTAATATTTTACTACAAGGTCCGATATCTTATGACCACAAAGTGATAAAGATTCTTGTCACTGATCTTTTAGATACACTATAAACACTATCTAACCGCTATTAGATCCACATATTGTTCGTGTTACGCTAGATGTGACTAGCGTATTGAATCGAACATTGACTTAAGAGACGACATTTTTGAATTTAAGCTATCTATTTTAGTCATATTTTCATCTGTAAGAGTTGTGTTTATACCAGAGTCTGAAATTGTAACAGTACATTTGCCGTCTATACAAATTTTGCTTATGGACTTGTCCTGGTTTTTCGCCTGAATATTCTCAGTTGTTGAAGTTAGAACGGTTATGGTAAGTGCTGCCGTCACAACAACAAACAACAATAGTCTATAGTTCATATTCTAGTAAGCCTCGAATGGATATTTCTGAGGTACGCAACAGTTGACAGTAAAACATTTAACGTCATATCCCCCCTACACTTGTTCTGAATAACGTGTCCCAAGTTATCTCTTGTCGGAAGAAGTTCATGTAGAAATTATTTAAGAACAATTTTTGTTTTATCTGGGGCGGGTTTGCAGAGTACATTGGATATCAACTGCTAAGAATTATGAAGATCTCTTAAAGTAAAACTATTCAATAATGAATCTTGCAAATCATGGAGGACACAGTTCGAACACATGGCAAGATGCACTCATTCCAATGATCAAATATCTTGGAAATGGTTTATTTGATTGGTAACCAGTTATTCCTGGTTGTAGTTTATAGTGGAAAGCTATCTTTCAATATGCTGGTTTAAACCCCATCTATCACGTACCTTCTCATCTACCTTTGAAAA
>JBAWET010000382.1:0-24050 GCA_049591355.1 Nitrososphaeraceae archaeon | reverse complement strand
ATACCGTATTCAATAATAAGAATAAGTGTAAAAGCCATTCATGACTTTATCCAACAGAGAACATGAAAGGCCATCAAGTGGTTTTGATTTCTCGCGTTCTAGTTGGCTAGATTTCAGGAATTTCTCTTCATTCGACAAGGTGGGATATAAGATTTCAAAACTGGACGGTATTATTTCCAAAATCAAACAGAGGGACTCAAGCATATTTAGGAAGGTCATAATGGCCATGCAAACGCAGGATGTACAAAGGGCTAGGTCTCTATCTTCAGAACTTTTAGAACTCAGAAAGACACTAAGAATTCTTGTAGATTCGAGAAATGCAATTGAACTTGTGCTGACACGGACTACCGGACACGTTGAAATCAATGAATCGACTGCTCTGCCCAATTCAAGTAAATCAGATAGACAAGTAGTAAAGGAACCCCAACCTGAACTGAATAGAGATGGCAGCAGTACAGGCACGGTTCTGATTAACTCCGGCGTAAAGAGGTATGAAATCTATCGTAATATCCGCAAGAGTAATCACCTTAAAAAAAGTTCAGATAGAAACACAAAGAACAGAAAGATTGACAGAAAATCTGATCCACCTTACTAATTGGAAGAAAGGATAGGAATTTAGACTTGCTATGAAAGTATTCATCTGGTCGTTATTTGAAGAACATTCTTCCCCAGATATGATTTGTAGAATTGCATCTTTTGGAAAGACAAACTAATCTGTAACCACAAACAGTAACGAAATTCATATGCACAATAACATAACTGATACGCCAAATCTTCGTAATAATTTGCCGCATTGTACATTAGTTCATAACTCCTGTAGAGAATATTTTGTTATCTTCCTCTTCTGTATCCATGTGTAAATTTCGGATCGTACACTTTAGAAAATTCATAAGATCCAGGATCGAGAACAGAGCCGATGATTATTACCGCAGTTTTTGTTATTCTCGCCTCCTTCACCATTCTTACAATGTTATCCAGAGTTCCTACTATTTTTTTTTCATCATCCCAAGTTGCTCGGTATACCACAGCGGCTGGTGTCTGAGAAGTATAGACCCCGCCCAAGAGTAGGTCATGTACAACATCTTCAATCAAATGCACACTCAAATACAGTGCCATCGTTGCACCATGTTTAGCTAACTCGACTATTCTTTCGCTTTGTGGGACTGGAGTTCTGGACGCTACTCTTGTAATAATTAGTGTCTGAGTTATCCCTGGCAAGGTCAATTCTAAATTTAGTGATG
Organism: Nitrososphaeraceae archaeon; assembly: GCA_049591355.1. Lineage (GTDB taxonomy): Archaea > Thermoproteota > Nitrososphaeria > Nitrososphaerales > Nitrososphaeraceae > TA-21. The sequence goes on along the minus strand of JBAWET010000382.1, from coordinate 22,809 downwards.
CTGCTGCGCCCATCACAGCCGTTACGCCAGGAATAACTTTACAGTTCACTCCTTCCTCTTCGAGCTTATCGATTTGTTCCCTTATAGCGCTAAAAAGCGAAGGATCTCCATCATGGAAACGAATTGCTAGCTTGCCTGACTTAGCGGCATCCTTCAATATGTTAAATATCTCTTCCCGATCAATCGACGCCGCATCGTGAACAGATGCGTCCTGTCTCGCATTCTCAAGTAGTTTTGGATTCAACAAGGAACCCGAATAAACAATAACGTCTGCATTTTCGAGCAGCCTGTGAGCTTTTAGAGTGATTAATTCAGGATCCCCTGGACCTGATCCAACAAAGTAAACAGTATTGTTATGCTTTATCATCTCGTTTCGCCACCATAAGGGAAAAATACTTACCTGACGGATTTTTGTGTTTCTTCAAATCTCCTAATCTGCCTGTCTTCATAATTTCACCCTCAGACGAAACATCTTGGGCTATCGTTATCTTGGAATAATCATCAAATCCAACTTCTGACAGCATTTCAATCACCCCATCAAAATATCGTCCGTCCTTGAGGAAAATCACTGTATCACAGGAACCGGCTGTGCGTTTTATCCTTTCAATATCATAACAAGCAGGTACTATTCCTAGTGTCTGATCGCCTTCTGCAAGGCTCATTTTTGCAGTAGCTGCGAATGCAACCATAGAGGGTATCCCAGGTATAATTTCAACTTCGATTTCCTTGTAGTTCTCGATTATCTCTCTATGAATATAGATCCAAGTGCTATAGAGTGAAGGATCTCCTACAGTCAGGTAAACAACTCTTTTTCCTTCTAAAACTGCACGTGCAATGTTGTCAGCGTTACTCTTCCACTGTAGCTTAAGCGTTTCCTTATCCTTTGTCATTGGAAATAACAAATTTACCACCGAAGTACTTTCTTCGATTATGTATTTACGAACTATAGAAAGAGCAATACTAGGCTTGCCGAGTTTAGAAGTTGGCGCGAAGATAGTATCCGCATCCTTTATTCGCTCGACTGCCTTTAGTGTAAGGAGATCAGGGTCTCCAGGACCACATCCTACACACGTTAATTTCATTACCCGATTTCATAATTAATGCGTTATTTAAATTCGAGGATCTTGATGCTGAATTCACCGCATACCTTGCATACGATGAAATTTATATTCTAGTTCAAATTGGTGATGAGCAAAATATTATCAAAGTGATATACCTATGAATCGACTCATTATTTGAATTATTGTTAATATTATGATAATAATATTGGCTAGTTTTTTGTTGCAGATATTATCGTTACAGGATTTCTTGCAGTTAACATCGTTCCTGTACTCACGGTCTTAGACTTGCTTATGGTTACTTGTGTAATGTCCATATCTGTCAATTTCTCCTTTTTTATAGCTGTTAATACTTTAAAGACGGTTTCGATCAAAATTGTGTCAATGACGATCCTACCCTTACTCTTTAAGTGCTGAGCACACAGTCTAATGATCTCTTCAGGCTCTCCATTTGTACCTCCAATGATAATTGCATCTACGAGCGGAAGCGAGGGCAATGCATCTTGTGCATTTGAGAGTATCAACTCGGCCTTCACCCCAAATTTCATCAAATTTCTCTGTGTCAATTCTATTGCTTCTGGATTAAGATCTATTGCATACACTTTTCCATTTTTTGTTTGAAGACATATTTCCACTGTAATGCTGCCACTACCACAGCCTACGTCGATCACTTGAAAATCGTCTCTAAGTCTTAATTTGCTGATAACTAATGCTCGAATATCTTCTTTGGTGATGGGCACATCTTCACGTCTCTCGAACAATTCATCAGGTATTCCGGGTGTTAAGTAATCCCATTTCATTGTAAGAGACTTGGATGAATACGGAACCAAATATTTTTCTATTGTAGATTGGAGTGTTAGCGATTACCGTGTAATCCGGTGTATACAATAATCATGAACATCAGTAATAAGAAAATGAACGGAAATATTCCGCTAGTGGCAAGTTTACGCTTTTCTTCGGACTTTACTCTTGTTCCAATTTTTTTGGCTGCGATATAAGAGATGATGTAAAAGATAAACCCAATCAAAACAGTAAATTGTAGAGCTAAGCCTCTATTAGACGGATTGAGAGCAACTCCCAGTACGATTCCTGCTATAATACCTAAGATAGCTCTCATGTAGTATATTCTGTCTAGCTGTTCCAATCGGCTAAGCTTCATAAACTGCAGGTTTAATTCCTTCCGATCCGAAATCTTACTTTTCGTTAATTAATATTTATCTTGTGGCAGAATCAGAATATGGAATTATCAGGGTTAGAACTTCGATACCTTATAAATGAAGCAAAATCAAAAATTTCTTTGGAATATTACGTGAGTGATATCATTCCAGTGACAGAATCGGCTCTTTTATTCAAATTACACCATTCTCGCGAACCTGATATAATGCTAATGATCTCTACCCAAGGCCTATGGATAACGACTACCAGGTTCAAGACGATAGAGGAAAATCCAATGGTGAACATTTTAACCCGAGAAATCGAACGAAGCAAAATTGTATCTTTAGAGCAAATGGGAAGTGAACGAATATTCATGGTGAAGTTCAGAAGAAACGATGACACAGAGAGGACACTCGTTGTAGAGATATTTGGGAATGGCAACATGATACTTTGTGACGCTGCAATGACAATACTAGGCTTACAACGGGCCATCGAAGTTAGGCACAGGACTCTCAGAGTTGGATTAAAATATGTCTTTCCGCCGAAACGCGGAGAGGATGTTTTCAATATGTCACTAGAGCATCTCTTAACTAGTAAACATACAGTCCAGTCTGACGAGTCTAGCGTGGTCAAGTGGCTAGGAACCTGTACTTCAATGCCAAAGAAGTTCGTGGATGAAGTAATTAGAAGGTCAGGTATTCAGCCAACAGCAACAGTAAATCAACTGGCCGATATTGAGTTGCAGTCCATTTACACAAATATTATGGAAGTTGTAAGCGATGTGGTCACAGGAAAGAATCATGACCCTGCTATATTGACGGATAGCTCTGGAAACGCTCTAGACGCATTTCCCATTCGTATTTATGACGACAAAAATCCTGAGATAAGGAAGGTTTCTACTTTCATGGATGCAATTGACTCTGTTCTCGGAAATCAAATTTTGAAATTCGCAAAGAGTCAGAAGACAATGAACTTAGACAAACAAATGGCAGACATAAAGCATGATTTGGAACAGCAAGAAAAGGCGAAGGAAGAGGTAATCATACGGGCAAATTCTCTGAGAAATCTAGCCAAGGATTTGATGGCTCTGAGCCAACAAGGTTTATTCAAATTAGAGGATACGGAATTTGACACAGTCCTAGTAAAACACCATTCGCGGATTGTTAAGGAAAAGGGGGAACAGTACATAGAAGTTGCAGACCAATTCATCCCTGTAACTCCAAGTTTCCCGACACTTGCTTCATACCTTTTCACTAGGGCAAAAGAATTGGAACGTGGAATTGACACAATCGAAGAGGCGAGTCAAAAGATTAGGTCAAAGATTCAACAACTGCATGACAAAACAATGGACGTTGAAAAAAAGATAGAATTCAAGAAACAGGAGCAAAAGGAATGGTACGAAAGATATCACTGGTGTTTTACCTCTGATGGGTTGCTTATCGTCGGCGGAAAAGATGCATCATCTAATTCAGCGATAATAAGGAAACATCTGACTGACGGGGACATTGTATTTCATGCCGAGATCCACGGCTCTCCTTTTTTTCTATTAAAAAAAGGCAAAGACAAACTAGATTCCACTGTAGATATAAGGCAAGTTGCCCAGGCCACTGTCTCGTTCAGTAGAGCCTGGAAAGAGGGTCTGTCTTCAGCGGACGCATATTGGGTGTTCCCTTCACAAATAAAAAAAGGTGCTCCTAGTGGACAGTACCTGCCAAAAGGATCCTTTGTTATAGAAGGTAAAAGGAACTTTGTCAAAAATATTGATTTGAAATTAGCAATTGGTCTAACAAGGCTTGGCAATTCTAGATATTCGATAATTTGTGGTCCGTATGAAGCGGTCCCAGAGAGAAGCGTTGTTCATGCAGTGCTGATTCCTGGAGCAGTGGACGTAGTGGGATTGGCCAAGAAAATTAAAAGTGAATTTGTAAAGATACTTACGCAATCAGAACCCAGCTTGGTCAGTTATACTAAGCAAATTACAATAGATGATTTAATAAAAATTCTTCCCACAGGTTCTTCAAAGATTTTGTCAGTAGGAAAGGGAGGCTCATTCGACTTGGTTCAAGATCCGTCCTAAGTAATACAGCCCTTCGCTATTTTGCTACTTTAATAGCATATCATGATTTATCTCCAATCGAAATAAGTTCTTGATTGATATATTCACACTAGCTTGCAGTTTTCCACTACCTACCAATCAGTAAAGCAATTAAAGAGATAGATTCAATTGATAATGTGGCAAAAAAACAACTAAGGGAACATGTTGATGCGAATATGACTACCAGAGTTTTGGTTAGAGACATCATGAATAGCCCTGTAATCTCTGCCAGCCCAGAAGATACGTTGAGGGATATTGCCCTTAAAATGAGCGACCAGAAAGTAGGAAGTATAGTCATCAGCAAAAATGAACTTCCTCTTGGGATCGTGACTGACTGGGATATCGTTTCTGATGGCGTTATTAAAGATATTAAACCGGGATTGATAAAAGCCTCAGAGATAATGAAGCCAATTCACACAATCGAATCAGAGGAAAGTATTACAGAGGCTGCACGCGTTTTGAGAAAAAATAATATAAAACGTTTAGGTGTGATATATAAGGGAAGATTGGTTGGCATCATTTCGGCATCAGATGTTATTGCAGTCACGCCAGAATTAGTAGACGTAGTATCAGAAAAAGCAGGAATTATCAGGGGTGAAATTGGCCGACCTGCTTCCAACGTATCTGGATATTGTGACGAATGCGGAGAATGGTCTGATTTGCTAATGTATAGTGAGGGCACGTTTACTTGTGAAGAGTGTAGAGGAGATACCGCCTAATAATATAGGCCAAAAATACGTCGTTGATTCTATGTTTGGTGGCCTGGCTAGAAAATTGAGAATACTTGGTATTGATTCCTATTATGCATCAGATTTAAGGGACGAGGATGTTATTCAAATAGGGGTTGAACAAAACAGAACTATCATCACCGCTGATAGAGAATTGTTCTCTAGATCGGTAAATAAGAAGGTCCCAGCAGTCTTGTTGACTTCATCAGATGATCTGCATAATGCTGCGATGATTCTAAAATATCATTATAAAGAAATAAAATTTGATCCGAGTTCAGCGCGATGTTCCAAGTGTAATGGCATATTGATAAATGTGTCTAAAGAGATGATCAGGGAAAAGGTCAAAGTGGGAGTATATAATAATTATGAAGTTTTTTTTGAATGTAAAAGTTGCTCAAAGGTATATTGGATAGGTACTCACATCACCGAAATTCAATCATGGATAGATAAACTGAATGAAACATTATTTCGAGTGTCAGATGATTAAGATCTTACATATAGTATATCTGTTATTTTGGAAATATCAGATCAGTCCTTTGTGTCAAGGGATTCTATCAAAAGATTAAAATCACGCGGTCCTTTTCCAAGATTTGAATGAGTTCATCTTCCTTAGAGCGAACTATTGACAAAGTATTGGCTCAAAATGAATCTGAGTTAACTGCTCAAATAAACTCAGCTCTAAAAGAGGCTTTAAGCAATCTTGATGCTTCTCGTGTAAAACTGCAGTCCGAATACGATGTGATTATACAATCAGCGAAAAAACAAGCAGAAAATATAAAGAGACAAATAATAGGATCAAGTCGTCTAACCGCAAGAAATAAAGAACTACTTCTGATAGAATCAGCAATTAATGATATTTTTGCTAAAGCAAAGCAAAAACTTGGTTCCGCATATAACGAAAAGGAGTACAGGGATCTCTTAAAGCGAATGATCGAAGAGAGCGTACAGAGACTTGGTTCCGCAGAGGTAGTCATAGAATGTAACAAGAACGATTTAGAAATAGTAAAGAAAATTCTATCGGATTTATCTGCCAATAAAAACAAAGTAAAGGTAAGCCTTTCCAAGAAGCCGGTAGATATAATTGGTGGGATTAGGGCAGTTTCTGGCGATGGGACAATGACGCTAGATAATTCCCTGGACTCTCAAATTGAAAGGCTCAAACCTTTAATAAGGAAGGAATTAGTCCAACTGCTCAGGGGCGATTGAGGGTATGGTAGCTAAAGGTAAAATTGTTTGGGTTAGCGGCCCGGCAGTAAAGGCAGATGGAATGTCATCGGCAAAGATGTATGAGACCGTAGGTGTCGGCGACACAAAACTTATTGGCGAGGTTCTTAGACTGACTGGTGATACAGCGTTTATTCAAGTTTACGAGTCAACATCAGGTTTGAGGCCCGGGGAACCTGTTGTTGGTACTGGTCAACCGTTGTCAGTCCTCTTAGGACCTGGGATCATCGGAAAAATTTATGATGGCATTCAGAGACCACTGGATGATATAGCTCAAAAATCAGGTGCCTTCATCGGAAGGGGGATAACTACCACTCCAGTTCCTATGGACAAGAAATACAAATTCAGTCCTTTATTGAAAAAAGGAGATTCGATAGCAGGTGGTTCCATTCTTGGTACAGTGGAAGAAACTCCTCTCCTAACACACAGCATTTTGGTACCACCCACTCATCCAGCAGGAGAAATTACTGAAATTGTAGGGGAGGGTGAATACGATCTAGAGCATCCAGTAGCTTATGTAAGAGGTAAAAATATTGCAAAGTCCGAACTAAAGATGTATCACAAATGGCCAGTAAGACGTCCAAGGCCTTATACTGATAGATACGATCCTACAGTTCCACTCATTACAGGTCAACGCATTATTGATACATATTTTCCCATAGCAAAAGGAGGTACTGGAGCTATTCCCGGGGGTTTCGGAACAGGCAAAACTGTAACTCTTCATCAAATAGCAAAGTGGGCCGACTCAAAGGTTGTAGTTTACATCGGTTGCGGAGAACGGGGGAACGAGATGACAGAAGTACTCGTAGAGTTCCCCCACCTGCTGGATCCACGTTCTGGAAGACCCCTAATGGAGAGGACCGTTCTGGTTGCAAATACTAGTAACATGCCAGTAGCTGCAAGAGAGGCATCAATTTACACTGGCGTTACGATTGCAGAGTACTACAGAGATATGGGATTCGATGTCGTATTAGTTGCTGATTCAACTAGCAGATGGGCAGAAGCCCTGAGAGAGATGTCTGGTCGATTGGAAGAAATGCCTGCCGAGGAAGGATATCCTTCGTACCTTGCGTCTAGACTGGCAGAATTCTATGAAAGAGCAGGACGAGTTAGAGCTTTGGGTTCTCCAGAAAGAGCGGGTTCAGTTACAATAGTCGGGGCGGTGTCGCCGTCGGGAGCTGACTTTACAGAACCGGTTACCACTCACACAATTCGTTTCATAAAGACGTTCTGGGCACTGGACACGAGACTTGCCTATTCTAGGCACTATCCTTCTATAAACTGGATGCAGTCATATTCAGGATATTTGGAAGATGTATCCAAGTGGTGGAAAGAGAATGTCAGCGCTGATTGGTATGACCTTCGAGCAGAATCGTATCATATACTTCAGCGAGAAGATACTTTAAAGGAGATAGTCAGATTACTAGGTCCGGAAGCGTTGCCCGATGAGGAAAAATTAGTTCTCGAAGTAGCTAGGATGATAAAAATTGGGATTCTACAACAAAATTCATTCGATAAAATCGACACATATTGCAGCCCTGAAAAGCAATTAAAATTAGTACGATTGATGGTAAAGTTCTACAAAGAATCGCAAAATTCTCTAAAAGGAGGAAAGTCACTTGCAGATATTCGGGCCATGCCTATTATTACATCGTTGTTGAAGGCTAAATTTGAAATTCCAGATGATCAGATGCCCAAATTAGATGAGTTGGACAGACGAATGTCAGAAGAATTTAAGGGTACCCTAGCTCGTGAGGTGGAAGTCACTGTCTGAATCGATCGGTGTAGAATACACTAAAGTAGCTGAAATTAAAGGTCCATTGATCATAATAGATGGTGTCACTAAGGCATCATTTGACGAACTAGTTGAAATTGAAACTACTGAAGGAGATCGAAGGTTAGGTAAAGTATTAGAAGTGGGATACGGAAAGGCTGTGGTCCAAGTCTTCGAAGGCACCACCGGACTTGCAATAACTGGCACAAAGGCCAAATTCCTTGGGAAAACAATGACGATGCCCGTATCTCAAGAGTTATTGGGGAGGGTCTTTGATGGATTGGGTAGGCCAAATGACGGTCTGCCTGACCCAGTAGCCGATAAGTTTCTTGATGTAAATGGCGAACCAATGAACCCTGAAAGCAGAGAATATCCTACTTCATTCATTCAGACCGGTGTTTCGGTTATCGATGGGATGTTGACTCTCGTTCGCGGTCAGAAACTTCCGATATTCTCTGGCTCAGGAATGCCCCATAGTATATTGGCTGCGCAGATCGCACGACAGGCTACAGTTGTGGGAACAAAGGAAGATTTTGCGGTTGTATTCGCCGCAATTGGAGTGCAGTATTCTGAGGCCCAGTATTTTAAGAGGAGTCTAGAAGAATCAGGAGCTTTGAGGCGAAGTGTCTTATTCTTGAATCTTGCAGACGATCCAGCAATAGAGAGAATAATTACTCCTAGAGTGGCGTTAACAGTGGCAGAATACCTGGCATTCGATCTTGGGATGCATGTATTGGCTATTCTAACTGATATGACAAACTACGCTGAAGCCCTCAGAGAGATTAGCGCGGCCAGAGAGGAAGTCCCTGGAAGAAAGGGTTATCCGGGCTATCTTTATACAGACTTGGCAAATAATTATGAACGCGCCGGTAGGATAAAGGGAAAGAATGGAAGTGTAACTCAGGTGCCGATACTATCTATGCCTGCGGATGACATCACTCACCCTATACCTGATTTAACTGGGTACATAACAGAAGGACAAATTGTCTTAGGACGTGATTTATTCAGAAAGGGCATATATCCTCCAGTGAATGTCTTGATGTCTCTTTCGAGACTAATGAAGGACGGTGTGGGTGAAGGAAAGACAAGATCTGATCATATGGAAGTAGGCAATCAACTCTACGATCTGTACTCCAGGGCCCAAGAAGTAAGAGCGCTCGCCGAGATTGTGGGAAAAGCTGGCCTGACTGGCGTTGACCTCAAGTATCTTGACGCAGGCGACATGTTTGAGTCATATTTTTTAAAACAAAATCCCGATGAAAACAGGAATCTAGAAGAAACCATGGCGAGAGCTTGGGCTATATTGTCGACTCTGCCAGAAGGGGAATTAACCAAGATAAAGGATAAGCACGTTAAACAATACCATAAGAAAGCCGACAAATAATGGAAGCGAGTAATTCAACATGTCATTTGGCAAGCGGGTAACTGCTACAAAAATCGAACTAATCAAGATAAGACGTTCACTTCAGGTAGGCAGAATGGTGCATAAAATATTAGATGACAAAAGAGAAGTTCTCTTGAAAAAGATAGATGAAATTATAGAAGAGGCAAACAAGGCACGCGGTGACATTTGGTCTCCTTTGAGTAATGTCTACTCTGCTGTGTATGACTCTTACATGACGCTTGGAACAACTACGGTTGAATCAATTGCTGATTCCACTCCCAGTATAATGGAAGTCGACGTAAATGTAAGACGTATTGTAGATGTAAAAATTCCAACGCTAAGTGTTAAAACTAGAGAGGGTGGACAAGATCTCTCATACGGATTTACAGAGACCAATGCTTTTGTAGACAAGGCAGCAAGGCTGATAAAGAATATGCTTCCAAAAATTTGCAAAGCAGCAGAATACGAAAACGCTATATTCAGCTTAGCCAAAGAGCTGGAACGTACTCAAAAGCTGATTAATGCTTTAGAATTCGTCATTATACCGCATTATGAGGAGGCTATTTCTTTTATCAAAGCCACTTTGGAGGAACGCGAACGTGAAGAATTTGTGAGGTTAAAGAAAGTTAAAGTAGTACTGGATAGGAAAAAGGCGTTGGAACAAGTTTGAAAGTGATTGCGACGAGGTTGTTTTAGAATGGGATTCGTGCAAATATCGGATTTCTTTGAAAAATCTCGCGAAAAATTAAAAAAAGAACATGATTCATTAAAAGAGATGATAAACCAAGAAATATCCTCTGTTAAAAAGAAAGCACTTTCAAAAATACGGTAGTACTCTAATCGTCATTCAGTGCCCATTGAATTTACATGATTAGCTGGCAAGTACCATGGACCATATAGAACCTTTGTCCATGGAACCTCCCATTAAAAGGACTAAAATACTTCGTACTCAAAAATATGACAATTCCTACCCCCAAGTCTAAGTTTATTGCCGCTTGACTATTTCCATCAATTGCTATATTTTTTCTTCACGTCGCGATTAACACCTGCAAATCATTATTTAACAAAAAGAATTTTCTTCCGAATTCATTTCTCGTGATAATGGGCACATGACGCTGACCAATGACATTTGAATTGTACTATGTTTGCAGTTATAGTTAAATATGGCATTAAGTGTCGAACCAATATGAACTGTAATGCATATGGACAAAAGTACATACTAATTGCATTAGCTATTTTAACAATTGTGTTCGGCAGTGCTGTGGCCTCCGATCTTCACGCATATGCTCAAAACGCCAGTGAAAATACAGTGAAAATAGATTCAGGTTCAAAGCTAATAGGTGCAGGAATGGCATTTGGATTGGCAGCGGCTGGTTCGGGTATCGGTCTTGGATTCGTAGGTGCTGCAGGGCTTGCTGCGATCAGTGATAATCCAAAAATGCAGTCTAGAGTGTTTATCTTTGTTGGTATGGTCGAGTCAATTGCAATTTACGGTATCGTTATGATGTTCATTATCTTGGGACAATAGAAGTAGCAGAAAATAGGCCAACCAGTATTCAGTGTTAATGAAGTTAATTCAAGCGTAACAGAATTTATCTTACGAATCATATTATGATCAATGTATTTTGTGAATACTCAAACTGTACAGGTTAATGGGTTTATAGAAAATAGTATTCTGCCAATACAGAAAATGAACTATTCAAAAAATGAGGTTACTACTTGCACATATCAGCAAATAATATTAAATTTATGTCTTTGTTGCCAGTTGATTTTTCTCTTCTGGACTTTCGTAAATACCTCAATTATACCAACTGCGTATGGGCCTTTGTAATATTCTTTACAGAACCCCACGTATATTCAATTTCTATAGTCAAATAGTTTCACTTTGTAGATATCAAAAGAAAAGATTTTAAAGAGTCTGAACCACCAGACAAGGCAAAGAGATGGGACTGGCCAAACTAATGAAAGCGACGGTTATCCTGCCGCGGTTAGAGACGCAGGAAGCAGTAAGCAAGTTGGCGGGCCTTGAATTTTTCCACTCGCTCCCAAGTTCATCAGAGTATTCACATCCCTACATGGACGATCTTATGCTTAAAGCGCAACGATTATTTCAGGATATAGACGAGGTAATTAGAGCATTGGGCATCCCTCTGGAAATTGGTGTAATGTCAACCATGTTCAAAGGTGCTCCTAGGGATAAAACTGATTACGCTATTCAAGATATTCGAGGATTCATAGATGACTTGGAAAAGAAAAGTAGCATAATACTTGAAGATCCAAAGTCCTTAATTGCATTGCAGAATAATATTGCGAAAGAACTGGAAGAATACCGCAATATTGCTGCGGCTCTCAAGGCTGCAGCGAATTTCAATCTGGACCTTTCTTCTTTTAAAAATCTCAAAAGATTTTTTACTGAAACTTTCATTGTCGATTCAAAAGACGTGAATGAAATTCAAAGAAGTCTTAATGATTTGACAATTTACATTAATAAGCTGAATGATGAAAAATCATCAATTGTAATCATAGGATCAATAGAAGATTCAGAAAGAATTATCAAAGTACTCCGAAGTTTCAATGTACACCCCATCCAAATTCCCTCACACTTACCACAAAATCCAAGTTCTGCTTTCGCCCAGTGTGAAACCAAAGTAAAGGAGCTTGAGAAAAAGTCAGAGGAACTGTCAAAGAAAATCGAAGCAATGAAGAAATCATCAATCTTGCCCAAGTTTCTCTCTCTACATGAGGCTGCAAAAGCGGCTAAAGATGTGCTTGAAACAACTAGAAGACCTGCAGGGACCAAGAACTTTGCCATAATTCAAGGTTATATACCCAATGATACTGAAAAGAAATTCAAACATTTAACTAAAGATTACGTATCGGTTCTAGAGAATACCAAAGTTCAGAATAAGATTACGGAGGAGGAGATGATTGCCACGGGTGGGTGGACGGAGATGGATATTAATAAAGAAAAGACCCCTCTCCCTACACTTTTTTCTAACAAAAAATATATAAAAACTTTTGAGGTCATAACGCAAAGTCAAGGTATACCAGGATCAGGTGAAAGGGATCCCACTCCTCTCATTGCATTTGTCTGGCCCTTATTTTATGGTATCATGTTCGCTGATCTGGGACATGGGCTACTTCTATTCGGGCTTGGTATGCTGTTGAGACAAAGAGGAAATGGTTCGATTACAACTTGGGGAACGCTACTTGCTGCAAGTGGCGCAGCAGCTGCTCTGGCAGGATTGGGAACAGGAGAAGTGTTTGGATTTCATGTAATAGAAATAGGCATATTGAAACCGGTGTTTGAACCATTAGGAAGTATAGTTGGGGTCCTGAATGTCTCAGAATTGTCATTTGATCAAGTAATAAAGATACTGAAGGTTTCAGTAGCTATAGGGATCGTTCACATACTAATTGCTCATTTCCTGCGGGTTGATAAGGATATACGTGACCGTAACAAGAATTTCTTGTTATTTCACGATATTCCTACAATCATTCAATTTCTAGCAGTAGTTGCACTCATACTGGCTGCTATTGGTTCAGGTTATGACATTATTGGAATGTTCGGGGTTACAGGTGAAATTCACAACGAACCAGTACCTTGGCTCACTTTCATATTTGGTGATTGGGTGACCGTCGATGTAGTAGCAAAGGCAGCTCCTCCCATAATTATAGCCACAGTAGCTGTCATGATATACGGTGCAAAGAAAGAAGAAGAAGAGGCTGCTAAACATGGTCATGAAGAAGGCGGTGGCCTCATGGGAATTATCATTGAAGTTATTCTTGTGAGAATTATTGAGGTGCTTTCTAATGTGATTAGCTACACTAGAATAGGAATCATGCTCTTAGTACACTCAGCGTTACTTGTAACCGTGAACACATCATATTTACATGGTGGGGGTATAGCAGTTTTGATTGGTGGAAATATAGGAATAATGCTGATTGAAGGATTAATTGTGTATATTCAGACCATCAGATTGCATCTATACGAATGGTTTCCGAAATGGTACGTGGGAGAAGGAACTGAATTCAAGAAGCTCGTTCCTAAGATGCTCTACTCGAACATTATTTGGAAAGATGAACGATCCTAAGTACACAACATACATAGAATAAATAAAGTATCCACTTAGCTCCTAACACTCCTATCAAGCGCAGTAATCAATGTTTTGCCATTCAATTCATCGAGTACTTTTAAGTTGGTATAATTAATCTTGATACTATCGCCTCTGTAGGTACTTTTTGTTCGACTCCAGAAGCTATAGCTGACAAATTTCTAACTTCAATCATCAATAGTTTTAGTGCTGCAACCATTATCCCCAGATTGAACATCGATCTAAATGCGCTAACCACTCTTTTTAGTTCCATAGCTTCAAAGCCATTTTCAAGTTGCATGATCGCATCTATGTCACTAGTAAAAGTTTGTGGTATAATTTCTTTATAAACGGTATTACCGAGTTCTCCTATGGCTTCAGAGATTTTTTCTGTATTGATCATCTTCATTAGGGTATCCCTTGTAACCTTAGATGTAGTAGTGACCACTAGGTCGCTGATATCGTTAGGTGCCAAGCCCCAAAATTTGCCTCGGAGGACTGCAAGTATGTTATAGGAATCGATATCGGTGGACACAATATTTTTTACGTCTAAGGATTGGGACTCGGCATTCATCCCTCTTCCTAAATGAATAAAGAATGTGCGATCAAGATAAGTGTCAAACACTCTAAGATCGCGCTTGTCCTTATATACTGCCGCTGCCTTTGCGGCGTCTTCAGCAACATCACTTCCAGCTAATGCACCAATCGCTTCGTCTAGATTCTTTGAGACTAGCGCCTTGACGATAATATCTCGTCTGCCAAGTAACTCTTCAGCTCTCAAATTTACCTTCGGTACGAGTTCTTCGTATGACTTGCCTAGAGCTTTACCTTTCAGAACTATTTTCAAGTTCCAAATAACATACTTTAGAAAATATGCACTAAGGATCGATGATCCACCCGTAACACTCAGCATCTTGGAATGTAAATTGACCTGGTATTCTCTTAAAGCGCCCTCAATTTTTTCAGCGGTGTAGGGCTTTGAAACTTTCGCTAAGGCATCGAGATATACAGTATTCTTTATTCTCGTAACTAATTCGTCTACATCTCTTGACTCTGCCAGTGTCTGGAGCTCTGTCTTAGAAAGCATACGTCCTCGCATGCCATGCGCCATAACAGTACCGAAAATTCTACTAGGCAAACTTGTTTTACTCATTGTTAATAACTACACATCCTGAACTCCTAATTATTAACTCTGCGTTAATTTTAATTTTTAGTATCAAAAAATATGAAAAGTTCCTGAGAATCAATGGTACATGTCATCAACTTGTTCATGATAATCAATATTCAGTATACGCAATTTAAACAAATTTCCAGCTAACAATGGGTCAAATATTAGTCTTAAGGATTAGATGAATACTTGTGGGCAGCCCCTTAGAATTCATCCTTCGGACAATTTATAAACGCCAAGTTCCTTCAGGATGGCTATAACTACGGGAATTTCCAAATCAATTTGCATTGCAATGAATTCCTCGGAGATACCCGAAACATAGAGATTCTTAACTATGTCTTTCTTTTCCTCTGATACATTTTTAGTCTCTATCATCTATTGTAACGATGACTAGGGATATCGGTATAAATATCTAAGTAAATCTCGAATTTACCTACTTGAGAATCAAATTAATGGTCCGTAATTTAATATGCTTATCTGGCATTAACTTAGCCATTTCTAGGAAATCTTGACATGTTTTGTTCTTTGACCAAGGGAACTGTGGAGAGTAACATGTTCGACTAACTTGTCAATAAGCAGTAATATTACGGACTAGACAGGCATTGGGAGAAGTACTTGCATTGAGGATTAAAAGTGGTTCATCCTATACAAATTTTGTAGCATTAATGTACATGCCCATCCATCAATAGAACGGGAGTCATTTTTCCTTGATAACTACTTAAAATTGCTCAATTCAGTAAGAGGTGAAAAAAGAACATATGAACATTAGGCGGATCAAGCTAATCTAATGTTAGTTCGCCAAAGTGGATTTATAGACACAAATATAGTATATTGACATCCATCATTGTGGAAATCTTTTAGTTCTCACTCTGAATGTGTACTGTACCAACATTTAGAATAGATAATTAGAAACCACAATTTACAAATCTAGATTATTTTACTAATTTCTGTGGAGATTGAATACGTGGCAAACCGATCTATAACCACATCTTGTTGATGTATAACTGATTCTACTTTCGATAGAATCTTAGTCTTCCAAGAATGAAGAAAGTCGTTCAGAAATCCTAGGAGATAAGCCCAACAATACAAAGTGAATACCAAATCCTACAATCACACCAGCGATCAAATTAGTAGTGTGCAAATAAATTCCAAGGAATATCACTAAAGGTGGTAATGCAAATATCATAGCGAGGCCTGAGCTTACCCAGATCGACTTCGCAAATGAGTCTGGCGTCAAATTCATAGTTTTTCGTCGCGGAAAGGTTAATCCATTGTTTAACATATGCATTCTTTCAATATTTTGTTCCTCTCGTGTCAAATTTATGTATATACATTATAAATCTGTGCATATAAATTGTAAAAAAATGTAAATATTATATTATCAAATCGTTAGACGACTATATGAAAGGTGATCGTTCTTTTTTTAAGATGAATATTTAATAATTGTATCTAACTGACATGAAAAATAATATAATTATTGTGTGGTAATTTGGTAGATAATCTAAGAATGACAAGCAGAAAAATAGTGATTTGGAATATGTACAATTCTGTCAGATAATGTTAATAATTACTAAAAGCTTTGCATGGGTTATGGAATCAGTTCAGTTACAAGATAAAATAGATTCCCGATTGGAAATGCTGCTCAATTTATTTGAGAAAGAGGTGAAACCATATGACAGGCTGTCATCGATATTTTTCTTACTTACTCCGGTAGGGGTAATTTTGTCAACGCTGTCCCCAGTTCCGATTATGCTTTACGTTTTTCACATTAATCCATTTGCTGCGATGGTTTCAGGCGGTATCGTTTTCTGGATTATTGGTGGAATCGTGGCAACTTTAGTAGTAACGAGGGTTGCGATACTTTTTTTTGACTATCGGAAACACCAAATCTCTAAACTGAAATACAAACCGTTAACAGGAGTATGTATGTGCGATCTTAGTCAACTGCGTTCTCATTTAAGTAAAATGGAAAAAACCAATTTCCCTGCGGAGCGATTAAAACATAAACGTTTGGTGGATTATTATCGAGAACGTATTGGATGGAATGGTGAACAATTGAATTCCGGAAGGCTGGTACAAGATTTACTCTGAGGACTCCCAATAGTACGACATTCATAATTTAGTCAGGTTAAATCTTAGAGCGTCACTAACCAACTAACTATGGAGTCCACAATTTGGCGCCGGTCTGATTCAGTATATCTTTGATCGTTTTGATTGAAGAAAATTGAATGGTAAAACCAATGATCACAATCAAATAATTTCAACTGTTTTTTATCGCCTTTCAATAAGTCGTAAAAACCGACAGATAATTCGGAATAGACATTCGAATCCTTCTTGCCATGTAGAATGAGAGTGGGTTTAGTGATGCTTGATAGGAGTTTTACTTTTGTATTCTTGAATCCAATAACATCTACGATATACCTATATGAATAGTAGTAGTTTATTTCGGGATCTCGCATCATAAACTGAATCTCCTCAGTTTTCAGAATAGAATCCCTTACAACTTTCGTCGCAGAGATCAATTTAGACGGGGTCAAAATACGCCTGAACAGAAGACCGAGAAACTTAAAGAATCCAGGTACAGCCTCCCCTTTATTTTTCAGTCCTTTCATCCAAATGAATGGGGCCAAAAGAATGATTCCAGAAACCTTATCACGATAATGTAAATTGTACCACATTGCATACGTGCAACCTAGACTATGACCCAATATATAGACAGAAGAATCGAGGCCCCTGAACTGTTCAATTAATTCGTCTATACTTTTCAAGGTATCAAAAAAATTTGGGTCTCCTTTCTTACCATCAGATTTTCCATGACCGAATAGATCTAATGCATAAATATCAAATCCTTTTTCGGACATTTTTGTACCAATATACCTGAATATTCTGGAATCGCAACAAAATCCATGAAGACAAAGAATTTTGTACCTGGAAGGGACTGGCGGCGAAAAATGTAACGCACTTAATTGTCCATTGCTAGTTGTAAAAGTTATCCTCTCTTCCATTGTCCCTGTGCCGCACTCTTTGATCCTGTATTCATTTTTGAACTTATAATGTTTAATTAGAAAAGATCAAAGTCCAAATTTATTTACCTTGTCAATTTATTATTGGACTCGAAACAATAAGGCTCATGAAGTACACTTCAATTGATATACAGGAAAAAGGCCCAGCATCGACATCTGAGTTCTAAATCGTCGCAAGTTTTTTGGCTACTTTGTAACCTAATCCCATCGCAATGAAGAGAGTCATGATCCCACAGAATAGTGTAATAATTAGGTTGGTCTGCAAGACATAATGGGTGATAATTGTTACAATTACTGCCGGAACTGCGATTATTACTGCCAGTACTGTACCATTTAATAAAATCTTTAGAGGCGTAATTCTAACTCCTTTCCTCGAATTGTTTTGCTCATCCAATTATTTCTCAGTGGTATTTTTGATATAAAAATCATTCAAAATGTATACCTGAGTATTCTAAGGCCGATGGCTTTTTTGAGTTTACAATGTTAGAACTAAAGTATACTTATTTCAAGCACCCTGCCAGACCTAATTGAGGCGATAGGGGTAAATATATTTCTCTTTCGGAGAGACATATCAGAATTATTTCTTCATGTCGTTACCTGGTCGACTTTGAGAGGACTGCTGGAGCGTGGGAAGCATATTGAAACACAGCCTCATAGGAATTAATGTTTCAAAATAGGAGCTCGTCGATGGTTAATGTTTGAGAGCAGTATTTGCAACGTAAAAGAATTCTATCCTTGTCAAGTATTTCAATGACTGATTTTACATTCTCCCCGTTTGTCACGCACCTTAAATTTGGACATCTAAAAATTCCAATGATCGCGTCAGGTAACTGAATCTTGCGTTTCTCTACTAATGTATAATCCTTAACAATGTTGATAGTGGCCCGGGGAGCTATTAATGCGAGTTTATTGGTTTCGTCTTTCTCCAAGTACTTGTTTTCTACTTTTATGATATCTTTCTTTTCGTGTTTACTGCTCGGAACATTTAACGCTACTGTTATAACTTCGCCTTCCAATCCTGTTATGTTCAAGATCCGTAAAACAAAAAGAGCCTTTCCTGCCTCAATGTGATCGATTACAGTTCCATTTCTAATTCTTCGAACAATTAATTGACTGGTATCAGGCATCGATAGCTAAAATATGTTTATGATCTGATTTATTAAGGATTCTCTTGTCAGTTGGATTTAGGTCCTTGAGTCAGAAACGACAACGCCTAATCTTAATGACACGGCAATTAACGCTCATTCCGACTCAACAAAACCCTGCGGACATTGATCCGGCGAGAGGAGCTGAGCAAACTTAACATAGTATTCCTCATATCTTCTTCTGGATATTAAAAGGTAAATTTTTGATTCAGCTAATTTGTATTCAAATAGGTTTTGCCAGTTTTGTTTTTGCTTCAACATGTTGGATAGCATCTTGAAGGGTGGGGTGAAACAATCTCCAAGTCATTTCATTTCGATTTCCCCTTTTTCGAATAGTACTGAATAGTACCCTAGAGATTTAATTATGGCGACGGTAGATAAAGTATATTGAATAAGTCGACTGATTTGTAGTCAGTCGTCTTTTGACAAGTCCCGAAGAATGTCTTGTATCATCATTTTTCGAAATTCAGCTTCAGGCAAGTTTCTCTTAGCTTCGGCGACCATGGCAATGTCATTACCAACTACATATCGAAGATTCGGCTCGCTGTGATTTATCGCGTCAAAAATTATCTTTGCAACATCTGCGGGACTAGTAGCATGTTCCTGCATAAGGATGAGATTCTCACGTATTTTCCCTAGAATAGCAAAATAAGCAGAAGATTCGCTCAGTGCTCTTTTTGAAGTAACAGAATTTCGTACAAAATCAGTTTTAATAACGCCTGGTTCTATTATGATAACTTTGATTCCGAATGGAAGCAGCTCATGGGCAATCGATTCACTAAGGCCCTCCAATGCAAATTTCGTACTCACATAGCCTGACATACATGGAAATCCTACTATGCCAGCACCCGAGCTAATATTCACAATTATACCATTTCTACGTGTTCGCATGCCAGGAAGAACCCTTTGTATGACTCTTATTACGCCGAACAAATTGGTTTCAAATTGTTGTCTAATTTCATCTGGGGCTAGATCCTCAAAACCCCCCACTAGACCGTACCCTGCGTTGTTTATTAAAACATCTATTTTCCCTAATTCATTTTCGATCTCTCCAATCGCCCTATCTACCGAATCATCATCATCTACATCTAGTTGAACAAACCTAATTGGAAGTTTTTCTTTTTCTGCTATCTTGCGAAGAGATTCAGATTTTTCCGTGTTCCGCATAGTCGCGCAAGTATGGAACCCATTTCTAGCAAGCAATAAGGCTGTCTCATAACCTATTCCACTTGAACTCCCAGTGACTAATGCAATTTTTTTTTGCAAAGTTTTCGAGTGATAATTGTGTTTTCAACTACTTAAATAGAACTAAAAATTTGAGCTTGCAAAGTTGAAATATAGAAAATACAATAAGACCCAACAGATTAGTGTTTATTGGTCCCTCGTAAGATACATAGCACTCGTCATATTGTCCACTGATCGAATATCAAAAGGTCCTGTTTCATTGTTTTCTTAATAATCGAAAGTTGATAAGCATTCTTGCCTTTTTCAGAACATCAACTAAAGACAATACTTTAATTTTGCATCTCCATCGACTAGAGTTTATATAGTTGGTTGACACTTTGATACTGAATGTATTCATTAAGGCAAGCTAATTTAGACGTCTATGATGTTCCGAAAATAGCGATATGTTTGCTTTTGGGAATTTTTTTACTATCTACTTTTGTTGTTGGATTTGATCAGGGACACCTATTTAGTTTGGTTCAGGGTCAAAAAGCATTTGATACAAAATGGCTTCATGAATTTTACCACGATATGCGACATGCGGCTGGATTTCCTTGTCATTGATTAGATATATTTTATCTGGAGTAGTATTGCTACGTCATTGTGATTAATACGATGTGAGGATTTCTTCTTTGTTTTCATACTCCCGGCTTCACAAAGGTCAAAGCAGAAATGACCTTAATGATATTCTCTACAAGAACCCTGAAGATAGGCTTTTGACATGAATCAAGAAGAAGAACTTTTCGTTGGTACTGCGGAATTAGAACACATAGAAATGTATCTTAAGGCGATATGGCATATACGTGAGAAGAAGGAACAAGTGAAGGTTAGCTCCATAGCCAAGATTCTTAATGTAACCCAACCTTCGGTGGTTCAAATGCTACATAAGCTAAATGATTCTAAGTTGGTCGAGTATAGGAAAGGCAATACAATAATGGAAATGACTCTTGAAGGCGAGAAGATAGGAGAAAGAATGATCAGGAACACTAGACTATTAGAAGTTATGATGAAAGAGTCGTTAAAAATCGAAATCGACGAAGAAATGGTGTGTGGAATAGAGCATCACATGAAAGATATCTTCACTGACGCGTTATGTACGCTACTTAAGCATCCACGAAAATGTCCCCATGATTTTGATATTCCAATGGGGAACTGCTGTAAAAACTAATAGATCGATATTATTCGGATCTATGTTCTTCCCAAATTTTATGCTACATGTCCAATCAACAAAACAGATAGCCTATGAAAAACATAAATCTTGATGTGCATTCCTGGCCGATGTTTAGAGGAAATCCGCAGAGAACAGGAGTCTCTAGATCCAAGCCTATAACAAGACCATCCCTTCTGTGGGTAACAGAAGTAGGCCCTACCATTTCCTCTCCAGTCTTTGATAGAGGAAGTTTGTATGTTGCAACAGTAACAGGAAGAATATTTTCCTTGAACATCTTTGAAAGGGTGATAAGGTGGAACACAAATTTTGGCCCTTTGATTTCATCACCCTTAATTACAGATTCCCTATTAATTGGCGGAACATTCAATGGCTGGGTCAAAGGAAAAAAATTTGGGGATAATAGCATTTTTGCTATTAGTAGAAATGATGGACATACGATGTGGGATGTTAAAATTGCAGGAGATTTCTTCTCGTCACCTTGTATAGTGAATGAAACTATAGTTATTGGTTCCCTAGATCATAAAATATATTGTGTAGACTTAAGGGGGAACATACTCTGGAATTATGAGACTGATGGCGAAGTCTGGTCTTCACCCTCTCTGGATGGGGAATACATATTCGTAGGCTCAGATGACGGAAACATCTATTCCTTAAATATAGATGGTTCTCTTAGGTGGAAAACTAAGCTAAATGGAATGATTAGATCATCCTCGCCATGTTTGTCACAAGAGGAGAAGATATTATTTTGTGGTACCCATGAGGGTGGAATGTATTGTTTAGACTCATACACAGGTTCAATAAAATGGAGTAAAGAAATTCCCAAACCGGTACTTTCGTCACCCACTCTGATTCAAAACAAAGTTATCTTTGCTACTTCCAACAATACTGTATACTGTCTTGATTCTGGTGATGGTAAAAGGGAGTGGAAATTTGAAACTGGGGATAAGGTGTGGTCATCACCGTCTTTAGTGGAGAATGATAAAATGCTTTTCTTTGGCTGCCTTGATTCCCACATTTACGGGGTAAACATTAGTTTAGGGAAACAGGAGTGGAAATTTCCTACTATGGGTATGGTCGATTCCTCACCATGTATCGCTAATGGCCTTCTATTCGTTGCGTCCAGGGATGGATTGCTGTATGTCTTCGGCTTCACACCTTTACCTTCTTACATACGCTGACAATCAGTCTTCTCAAGCGGATAGGAAAGCAATACTACTTGGTAAGTAATTTTGATCTATTTTATTTGCGAGGATCCCTTTTTGATATATCTGGTATCGCATGTATTGGATATTGAATTAACTATTTTGGGAAATTCTTAGACCAAGTGTAGAATAGATTAATCCAATTTATCTGTCACTGTAAACAGATTTGTCTGTTTACCTTCAGGAAACTATCAGTCGCAACAAGATTCTCTATTAGTTGGATTACTAACGGGGGAGATACATATTCCTTATTTCTCAAACAAGGAGGCGAGATCACTCTTCGACTGATTGTTTCGAGAACTTTTCAAAAGGCATCAGGTAATCAATAGGTAGTAATTAACGCGGTTTTTTTAATATTTTATAA
>JBAWET010000381.1:0-6913 GCA_049591355.1 Nitrososphaeraceae archaeon | reverse complement strand
AATCTAAACTCAACGATTAACAGCTCGTATCAGGCCAATATAGGAACCATAAGCTATACACCCAAATTCGTTTGTGGTACGATTTCTTCGAATAATGGACCGCTTAGACCCGGCTATTATGACACTGACATCAACATTTTTAACAAGCAGAACTACCCTATCAAACTCCTTTGGAATGTAGTAGTTTCGGATGGCCCTTCTTCAAATGCAATTATTAAGCATTTATCAGCTGAAACTTCTACCAAAATATCATGTTCTGACCTCCAGGTACTTATCTCAAATAAGACCAATTTCCTCGAAGGATTCATTGTGATCGTATTACCAATTAGTGGTAATATTCTTGGTGCGTTTCCGGATCCGAGCGGTAATGGTGTGTCAATTTTGAAACCAGTCGATGATGCAAATGCAGATTTAATTGATGTACAGGTATTCTATACCGCAAACGCATTACCAAAATTGCCTCAAAATGTGATTACTGAAAATGTTGCATTTCAAATTATAGCTGATCCTTCTAACAAAATTCCCAAGACATCTTTGAATAGAGAATTAGAAATATCATTTGTGTCGGATCCTAACAAAGTATATGATCCAGAAAATCTTACCAAAATGATCTTGGCTAAAGAACACGGGATGTCTGGTATTGAAGTAAATAATCTCAAGATCAAAATAAATCGAACTGATGTCGTTACTTCATATCAGCAAGATGATCATGCAATATCATCTTCAAGAATTAATCCTGATATTAGATATACTAATTGAATGCTGGACTTGGAGTTCTACTTTCTGCCCGAAATTCATGACGCAGCTGAAACTAAGATATGAGCAGGTAGCCGTATAGTTGTATAAATGGCCCATATAGCTAATTCATTAAATGATTTTTCTAAGGAATATTTTGGAAATTTTTATTTGCATATACTTTGAGTTCCCAATTTGGCTTATGTATCATGAATAATTTGGATCAGAACAGGTTAAAGACCCCGATTCTGCGAGCCCTATTGAAAAAATAGACCATGCAAATATGAGATACCCGCAGAACAATTTCAAGCGTCTAATTTTGTCTTGAGTTATGATTAATGCCAGTAGCAATACAGATATTTTCCCACTGTCAATAAAAGTAAATGACATTAAAAGACGACGCTATCAGTTTGCACAGAATTCTCAAAGGGAAGATAGAAATTAAAAGTAAAGTCTTCACTGACGGCGCACTGGACGGGAAAAATGATACGTTAAGTCTTATTTATACTCCAGGAGTTGCATATGTTGCCCAAGAAATAAGTGGAAACAATTCCCTAGCCTACGAATATACATCCAAATGGAATAATGTTGCCATCATTTGCGATGGTACTAGAGTATTAGGTCTTGGAAATGTAGGGCCCGAAGCAGCCTTAGCCGTGATGGAAGGAAAATCAGTGCTATTCAAAGTACTTGGCGGCATAAATGCAATCCCTTTGTGTATTGCCATTCAGGATTTGGAAGATATCATAAAATTCGCAAAAATTGTAGAACCTAACTTTGGAGCTGTGAATATAGAGGATATAGAATCACCCAAAGTGCTCAAAATAGTCGAACGGCTTACTCGTGAGTTATCAATTCCAGTCTTCCATGATGATCAACATGGTACTGCTGTAATTGCTCTTGCTGCATTGATAAATGCTCTTAAACTCGTACAGAAGAGACTAAGCGACATCAGAATAACTATAGCTGGAGCAGGTTCTGCCGGTTATGGAATATATAAGATTCTCCTTACGGCAGGTTGCCGAGATATTCTAGTTACCGACAGGATAGGCATCTTGCACCCTTCAAGGAAGGATATTGAAAATAATTCATACAAGCTTGAAATCGCACGGAGGACAAATCCTAACAAAGTTGTAGGAAACTTAACTGATGCAATTAGAGATTCAGATGTAGTAATTGGGGTTTCGGGGGTTGCTGGTCTTTTTGATAAGAACATGATTAGGTCTATGAGGCATGGTCCTATAGTTTTTGCTCTCAGCAATCCGGATCCTGAAATTCTGCCACCTGACGCATATGAGGCCGGAGCTAAGATTATTGCTACCGGAAGATCGGATTATAGCAACCAAGTGAATAATGCACTTGTATTTCCTTCGGTAATGCGAGCACTACTGGATCTTAAGATCAAAAAACTGACAGAAGAAATGCTTGTATCAGTAGCTCAGGGCATTGCGGGGTTAGTAGACCAGGTTCATTTGAGTGAAAAATATATTATACCTAAGATAAACGACCCTCGAATTCTTCCAATTGTTAATGAGACTCTCAAATTGGCCATAATGAATCATCTTAAGTCTAACTAACGAAACCTTAATCAATATAATCGTAACTAATATTACCTTAAACCATATCGTTATCAATTATGAGTAAATATAACTATTGCTTTACTATCAGTTAGTGATTCTTCGTATTTCTTTAGCAACTGTCATTACACAGACATAAGCAGTGACCATTTTCGGGTAGTATTGATTTTAATAGAAATTTATAGCTGATTAATGTGGATCTTATCAATTAGTTGATTCTTTAACTCCTTTACCTACCGGTTAATACAAATTACGTTTTGAAAGCTCTGCTTAGCATTATAAATTCGGGACCTGTAGTCAAACTTCCTACTACTACAGAATTTGAATTGGCTATGATCCCTGATGAAAGGTATGGGATTCCGCCATTGATAGTCGCAGGTTCAACATCAACCTTTAGTATTTCAGAGATCATGCGAACTTCTTCCTCACTTGCATTCGGATGGACAGCAGCTCCCAGATTTGTAGCAACGACCATAGCTCCTGTTTGCACAAATCCTGCTATCGACAAAGTATCAACTTGAACCCCTAGAATATCCCTTATCTGTTGATGAGTTTCTGCTTTAATCAAGCTGGACACAAGCGCACCATTGTCATTCGCCGAAATCAAATTTCCGACTGCTGTGAACTTGGAATTCAAGCGGTCTACATTCAATTTGCTTTCTTGTTTAAAAAGTTGCAATTCCTCTTCAGAAGCTGTGGAAGGGAGGATGATGCCGTTATTATTCATCACAGTTAGAGGACCAATTAACCTAGTTCCTGATACAGAAGCATAAAACATTTTGTCTACGTCTAGATAATCCCTGAGTTTCTTGGCCTTTGTTTCTGCAAAGCCAAATGGAACAGATAATATTGAATTGTTTGATTTTACGAACAATCCAATATTTGGACTTCTGTAGACATCATATTTGTAAATCCCCAATCATTAAAACTCCCAGCACAGTGCATATGAACTTATTGGGATAACCCCACACATCGCTAACACTCACTATACACATCTTAACAGCCATCAAATAAATCTGTCAACTATATGAAATACTCGACTACTTAAGGGGGTACTGAATTCATGTGCATCAAAAAATTAAGTATGTTTCTAGGGGGAAGAACAAAGGAGTGCTTTTAGCACTCATCCTGAGCCGCAGCTACTGAAACCACACTCAATACACATATTACAGCCCTCAGTAATAATTAATCTCGCTTTACAGGATGGACAAGCTTCATCTTCGCAAAAATCATTTGTTGCGATGGATGATATTGTCTTCTTCACTTCGGTCGTAGGGTGGATATATAACTCATCGATTGCCTCTGACTCTTTGAAAATCTTTTCAATCTGTGTTCTGACATAGTTTTGTTTAATATTTGATCGTATGTAGTCAGCAACATGGGCACTGGGTCTAACAATAAAGTTCCTTTCCTTCTTGTCATTCCCAGTTATATGAAGAACCTGTTCGTGTCTTGAGCCATCCCTATAGACTGTAACTCCTTTTAATCCCAGTTCATGCGACAATAGGTAGGAGGCCCTTACATCCTCTGCATTAACATCTGCTGGCATATTGATAGTTTTGGCAATTGCATTACTAATCCATTTTTGCCATATTGCCTGAGCCATTAAATGGTCAGTCCAATGAATATCGATTGCTGTAACGAATATGTTTTGTATCCATTCTGGAATTTCACTTAATCCTCTTACAGAACCATAATTATTGGCAATCTTGGTCAGAATTTCATCACTATAAAGACCCTTTTCTTTTAATAGATTTTCGAAGACCCTGTTACTGTAGAAAAATCTTCCAACTGTAACCCGTTTTTCAAAAACAAGAGCAAATATAGGCTCTACCCCATTTGAAGTGTCAGCTATCATCGACAATGTTCCAGTCGGGGCTATGGTAGATGTCCACGAATTTCTTATTCCATTTTTCTTTATTTTTTCAATGAGAGAATCCCAATCATACGAATGCATTTCTTTAGGTATCTCATAATATCCTGCGACAGGTATCTTTCCATTTACATATTCCGTCTTATTAAATAAAGGAAATGGTCCCCTTGTCTTGGCAATAGCAACACTTTCTTCCATACTATAATATGATATGGCTTCGGCCAATTTGTTCATGAAATCATATCCTTCTTTGGAATTGTATGGAACTTTCAGCATAAAGAGCAAATCTGCTATTCCCATTATTCCCAATCCAATTCTTCTCGTTAATTTCGTGTTATGATCAATTTCTTCAACTGGATACTTGTTCATATCAATCACATTGTCAAGGAATCGTGTCGACAGACGTACAGCCTGTTCATACCGTTGCCAATCGAATTCAAACATACCATCTGCTTTTCTCTTTACAAAATTTCCCAGGTTTATTGATCCCAGATTGCATGATTCGTAGGGATAGAGTGACTGTTCACCACAGGGATTTGTTGCTCGGAGAGGACCTTCTTTTGCTGTCAGACATGGATTGTACCTGTTAATATTATCAAAAAAGATAACACCTGGTTCAGCACTTTTCCAAGCGCTGAAGGCTATTAAATCCAATAGTTGATGCGAATCTATTTGTTTTATTGGTTCGTGTGTCCTAGGATTCTTAAGTGTGTACTTGTGATTATCTTCACTTACTACCGATTGCCAGAAGTCGTCCCAAATGCCTACACTGACATTAAAGTTCTCAAATACTCCTGGTTTTGTTTTTGCACTGACAAATTTTTCTATATCTGGATGCCATGCCTCTAGTATTCCCATGTTTGCCCCACGTCTTTTTCCGCCCTGCTTTACGACATCTGTAATTGTATCTATAATCCTCATGAAGGAAGTTGGTCCTGAAGCAACGCCAGATGTTGAAGCGACGATATCACCCTCTGGGCGCAAGTTAGAATAGTTAATTCCCACTCCCCCTCCAGATTTGAAAATCATAGCGGCGTCTGTCGACGATTTCATTATTTTTGACATATCATCTGGCATATCTAGAACAAAACATGCTGAGAGTTGACCGAGTTTTGCTCCCGCATTCATAAGAGTAGGAGTATTCGGTAGGAAATCTCTTGAAACCATGAGATTATAATATTCTATAATCCTTTCTGAAAATGCTGACATGCTGCCTTCTGCTATTATTCGAAGGAGCTCCTTGAAGCTTACCTTCATATGTCCACCTTTGGCCAGATAAACATAATGACGAATCATTGCTTCAAAATGATACTTATTAAGGTAATAATCACCAATTTTTAGCTTCATGTCAAAATCATCAATTTTGGAATAGTATTTCTCTGCTTCTTGTATATTTTGTGAGATACCCTCGGCCAATGAGAAAATTCTAGTATCATGCAACATATCAGGAATGGTCATTAGTACGGCCACTCTTTCAAACATTGATTTTGGCCCTTCAATTATTTCGTTGTTATTGTCCCTAAGCAGGTAGCGAGCTGCAAGTACCCGCAGTGAGTTTACGTCGAAGGCCTTGTCTACTTCATCTAAATCTTTTTTGTTCAGGATCTTCATCTTTTCGTCTCTAACTTTGCGTCTCTCATGTCTGTATAGAATGTAGGCTTTGGCGGTATCTGATAATCCTTCTTCAATTAGGATTGATTCAACAATATCTTGAACATCTTCTACACTTGGAACCATAGCAGTGTTATCAAGTCCGTAACGTTGCTGAACCATCTTTTGTATTACCTTGTTTGACAACTTTTCTGCTAGTTGATACTCCGACTTGCCCATCGCAATTAACGCTCTATAAATTGCGTTGGAGATTTTATTTTGATTAAATTCAACTATCCTTCCATCCCTTTTTCGTATTTGTATTATCGTTTTTTCATTTGAATTATTTACCTCAGTAACTCCGGCCATCCCGTCCTATACATTAAGAGCTTAGCTTAAAAGGGTTATCTTACTAAAAAATAATATAGTAGAGGTGTAAATTATTTGATTTTGCATCAATAAATTATTGAAAGATAAGGCGATTTGCAGTTTTGACATTTTTCTTGAGAATTATAGGATCTTGTACCGCAGAAGGAACATATCTTATGTTTGGAAATGAGTCTAAAGAAATCAAGATCATATGCAGCTTTCAAGATAGCATTTGTGTCGTCATTAGAAATACCAGTGAGGTCGACGTTTACCGAAAAACCTCCACTTAGAAGACTGCTAATCATATTAGATGATGACGGGATCGAATTTTTGTTTTCTAACAAATCCTTGCCTAGTATATTCATTCCTTGAGAATAGGCCTCCGGCATTCTTTCATCATTTTGTTGCATCTTTCCATATTTCTCAGCGTCAAGGGATGCTAGTCGTTTCGCGCTGTCGTCCGGGACCATAGCTATACTTATTGAATTCTCGTGTACCTGTCTACCATTATCTGCCACAACATCTGCCGCTGTACGCAACACTTTCAGTAAAATTTCTTCTCCGTCTAAATCGTGTCCCAAAATATTATACACTGATTCTCGTGCACCGGTGAGATTAATTACAAGGTTCATCTTTCCGAGCTGCATCAATTGTGATCTTTGTGAAAGTGTGGGAAGAATTCCCTTTCTTATTATGTCAGAGATCACTTTCTTCCTAATAGCAAGTGCGGTTACAGCTGGTTTCAACATCAACGCCAGCCGTGCCCTGA
>JBAWET010000380.1:0-1582 GCA_049591355.1 Nitrososphaeraceae archaeon | reverse complement strand
CACATGGATAGGTGAGGGAGCAGGGAGAAAATGCATTATAACCAAGCCACCCAGAGTAGCCACACCGACTATCAAAGGTGGTATAAGAATCTGTTTCCTTGTCATTCTCTTTCTCGGCTTCTCTTCTTTAACTCTTCGTTTTGGCATACTATTTCTCCGCTAGTTAAAATCCATGCTTACATTGACTATTGCATTAATATACCATTTGAAGGAAAGATTTTAGAATTGACGACATTGGTTCAGATTTCTGATATACACATAGGTAGCCTGTATGATCAGTCAATATTTGATAACATAGTCAATGAGGTAAATGAACTGCATCCAAATGCGATTGTGGTGACAGGGGATCTAACAGATGAAGGTATTTTGCCTCAATTTGAACGTGCAAGAGAACAGTTGAAAAGATTTGAATGTCGAGATGTTATTGTTATACCAGGAAATCACGACTACAGACATACAGGTTATCTCATTTTCAAAAAGTTTTTTTCGACTAATCAAGTGTACGATTTTAGCAATGTACTATTGATGACACTAGGTACTTCGCGACCGGACCGTGATGAAGGTGAAGTAGGATATAGACAATTATCGTGGATGCAGGATACGCTGCAAAGTATTCAGAGAAAGAAAAAGAAAACTGTAATCGCTATGCATCATCATTTGATTGGGATTCCAGACACAGGGACTGACAAAATTATAATTTTGGATGCTGGTGACGTGCTACGTGTATGCCTAGAATCACATGTCGATCTTGTTTTGTGTGGACATAAACATCGCCCTTGGATGTGGAACTTAGGATCACTTGAGATTGTGTATGCAGGTACTGCTAGTTCTTCTCGGTTCAGAGGATTTTTTCAAAATTCTTATAATATAATAGAGATAGCGGATGAGCAGATTAGCGTGGCTCTCAAGATAGTTGGGGGTAAAAAATTTCAATTATCTGATCTAGTTTCAAAGTATAGCTCATTTCTCGATTTATAATCTAGCAGCCATCCGATTAAGACTAATAATTGAAAACAAAAAGAATTTACTTTTGTACCTATCTGAGAGGATTTGAAACAAAGTTGCTTCAAGTCTTTATTGACGGAGCCAGTCGTGGGAATCCCGGACTGGCAGGTGTAGGAATAGTTGTTTACAACAAAAATAACAGAGTGTCTGCATATAGGGAATTTGTAGGGATCAAGACCAATAATCAAGCAGAGTATTGTGCATTAAGACGAGCTTTACAAATAACAATTTTTGTCGGGAATGAAATACTTATACTTTCTGATAGCACCCTTGTCATAAATCAGAGGTTAAAAAAGTACAAGATAAGAAACAATGAATTGAAAATGATTTCTAGAGAAATTACAAACCTTGAAAAGTCATTTGAAAGTATTGGATATCGACATATTTCAAGAACAAGAAATATCGAAGCTGATTTAGAGGCAAATATCGCAATTGACGATTATCTTAAATATCGAAAAAACGATGATTCGTTAGGCAGCGGTGACGACTCAGAGTTAAACCAATCACAATTACTTAAAAATGAGGAAAAGGCATTAGACTGAGCTGCCATAATTTTTCTTGAATCTAAAGGTTTATC
>JBAWET010000379.1:0-4183 GCA_049591355.1 Nitrososphaeraceae archaeon | reverse complement strand
GTATGTTACCAGTATTGGGGATCTTTAAACGAGGGACTTTTGAAACTTCGAAATCCTCAATTAATTCACACTTGCCACTTGTTCCAAACATTGTTTTCTTCTTTACCTGAAATTTACTAGTCATGTTCATGATAGATTGCTCTCGCCTACTAATGTAAGACGTCCGAAATATGAAGTTTTAATGAGTAAATACATCAGCAATGCCTAACAAAAAGTTCAAACCACAATGATCCACTTGGTTTGCAACTAGTCAATTAGTTCATTTCGGACAATGACTTAACTAAAAGAATGATTATCGTTCAATATTTAAATCCCCTCTTAGTTGCGTAGAAATTTTTAGGATTTAGACCTATCCGACCACAAACTATGTATGATTAGGAGGCTCTAACCTCATGAAGCCAGTATTGTAACACTTTGTAACCATTTGTGTTAGGATGTCTATCTTTTATTGCGATGTAAACGTCTTGCTTAATACAGTTTTGAGCAGGACAAGTATTATGACCATGTTATTAAATCAAATTGAAGAGCGCGAACACGACTCGCAAGGTGTTGCCGAAGAGGTTACGGCATGTAGTTTTTGTAAAGGTAATAATATAGTATTTGATGCCGAACGAGGCGAAAAATTATGCAGCAATTGTGGTATAGTTTTGGCTGAAGGAGTAGAAACAGAAGATCTCGGCTTGGATACAAAGGACAGGATAGACACTACTTTACACAATGGTATATCGTCATCTCTCATGACCTATGACAAAGGACTTTCAACGGTGATTCCCTTTGCAAATACAGACGGGAACGGGGTAGCATTGAATGCTGAACAGAGGTCATCTGCACAGAGGATGAGAAAATGGAATACTATCTCGAACAGTAATAGAAGTTATCATAGAAACCTCAAGAATGCCTTTGCTATAATAATTCGAATAAAAGACAAGCTTTCTCTGAGTGATCCATTGATCGAGAAGTCTGCCTACTACTACAGAAAGGTAATTGATCTTGATATCATCAAAGGACGCTCAATCAAAGGTTTTGTTGTGGGATGTGTTTATGCTGCTTGTAGAGAGAGCAATATCCCAAGAACTATTGAAGAAGTTGCGGAAGTCGCTGATGCAGACAAAGTTTTCGCGAGTAAATGCTATAGGTTATTGGTAAGGCGGTTAAAACTAAGATTGCCTGAAATAGACGGTACGTCTCATCTTGCAAAAATAGCTAACAACGCAATGATAAGTGAGAAAACTGTGAGACGGGCAGCTGAGATGATGTCCGTAATGAAGCAAGACCCAATATCATTTGGAAAAGATCCAGGTGCTTTAGCAAGTGCAGTTCTATACGCAGCGTGCTTGGAGCAAGGAGAGAAGATTGCGCAGGCACATGTTGCTTCAGCTGCAAATGTTAGCATAGTAACATTGAGAAAGAGATTCATTGATGTCAGGAAGGTATTTCCTAATGTCCCCAATGGGCCTACAGATCTTGCACTGGTTAAGGCCAGAAATTAAGAGACCTAGTCATGTCCTTTCCTACAAATAGCCGTCGAGGACATTTAGAGACTAGGGATACCAACAACAAAAACGCTTCTATCTTTTTGTGTTGCCCGCAATGTAGGGGAACTTATCAAATCAAAAGTTTAGATCAATTTTTGGACTGCAAACGGCTCATTTGGCGTATGCTATTAAGGAAAATCGAAGACGGAATTAGGAAACAAAGAATCATTGGAACACTGGCTGTATGTAATGCGAGGGAAACTATGCTCCAAAAGATAGAGCAAGAAGGAATTTTAGTTAGCAGATGTCTACATTGTTTACTTGATTTTTCAAGGCCTTTTTTGCAGGATGAGCGATGCAGCAAGTTAAGTATACCCCTTCCGCACATGCAGCGCTTAGAATAGATTAATTAATAGAAAAAGAGTCAAATTAATAGAGTCTGTGATGGCTTTTTTGCCGAAGGAAATGAATCACTTTCCTTTCAGGTATGCGTATTGCACTACAAATCGTCGGACCGCGGTTGGTCGCAACTTTTTCATTCTAAATTGCCTAAGGTACCTATAATTTGCTGTCGATCGCGTATTACCAAGTTGCTGTCCCCCCATCCATTTCAATTCAGGTAGTTTCTTATTTAATCATCTACCTCCATATTTCAGCATCTAGTTAAGCACCTCTTATACTTGTGAAAATAGAAAAGTAGTACTTGTGGAAGCAAGACACGTCTTTGAACTGGCAGTGGGTCTTTTAGCTGCAACTTTGCTTGTGGGACTAGCAATGCCCAACAATCTGTGGGCTGATGAGATAACGGGTACTGACGGTAACGATAATTTGCTAGGAACAAAAAATCCAGATACAATAAGCGGACTTGCAGGGGATGATAAAATTGATTCTAAGGATGGTAAGGATCAGATCAACGGAAATAGAGGAAATGATGACCTATTGGATTCTAGAGATCTCGCTGATATTTTCACATCAGATAACGACCTAGATTATTATGAGAAGCAACTGGCACGTGACCCCAGACGAGACAATACAAGAGGTGATGTGCTGGCTCGGTATCAATCATATCGCAAGTACTCAGAGTCAGCTCTCAAGAGATGTGGATAAGGTTGTTTCACTTTTGCCTGAAGATGGTACAGAAATCCAAATTAAAGACCTTCGCGCTGGACTGAACGCATATGGTTTTGATACTCAATATCAGAACTAAATACTCAAGGAAACAGGTCAAAACCATAGATACATAAGAGCTCGAAGAAACTCTTATGACCATGAAAATTCAATAGACAAAATCTATTTGAGGAGATTATAACAAAAATAGAATATTAGTTGGCAATTCTTGAAGGCATAGTAATTGTGTCCACACTGAAGCCTCATGATGGAACTGCCAACTCCGACCATGTTTGATGTTGCTGTCATGATAGTCGAAAAAGATCGATAATAAACATGGCAGTTAGGTCAAACAATGACGTTTAAGCTTCTTGATAGTCTCATTTGGTAACGTCGATTATAGCCTAACCTGTCATTAATAATAAAACTACAACGTCTTATTCTATTGGAGATGTTTTCGATTTTAATTAATTTACAAAATTTGAACAGATAATTAACATGACTGTTCATATCCAAAATCTAATAGGTCATAACCGGAAGTTTTTAAAGTGTTCCTTACGAATCCTTTGAACTCGTGGTCAGGATTCCAAGCAAATTCATGCCCAAATAAGATCACAGTGTTAAATCTTCCAGTCTTTGGATGTTCTGAATACATTTTTCCACACTTAATACATATATTTTCTAAACTGGTTACTCCATCACTCATAATGACCAGTCAAATACTACATAGTAGTACTTAAATTGAATCTTCAAAATGATGCCGTCTTTGGCGAGATATTCCATCTATCCCAAAATCCCCATAAACAAAAGGCATCTTAACTATAATAGGCAAAGATCCAACTGAATATCTACCATTAAAGAATTTAATCCATAAACTAGGGTATTTTCAAGTGTACTCTCTCCTTGTCCACTTCAGGGGATCTTGAATCGTTTATACAATTATCGTGTCCATCTTTAATTGTAGTAACGCATATCAAGTAGTCTTCAAAATGGCTTGCGGAATTCCTCGGAAACTTTGCTTTTACCTTAACATGATCTGGAAACGCTCTTTGCATCATTTCGTTAAAATCATAGGTCTTGGTTTTCTTGAAGCCATCGCTATCTTCATAATATAATGAAATCTTTCCAACACCTTCCTTATACTGCTTCTCAGTATATTCCAAATTCACAACAACCTTGAAGGGCTTTGACTTGGACTCTTCTTTCTGCTGGAACGGATCACCGCTCTTCGACTCGACGGAGCTCAATGGGTTCAACGGTAGCATCAATGAGAACGTTAAGATGCCTAACAAGAGTAATGGACTTTTACGTTTCAAGTTATTCATAATGGAACAAAGTCGCTTATAGGCTTATACTTATACCAAAATTAACTAAAAAGACAACGAGGAATTAGTATCTATTCTTTTGCTCTAAACTGACTATCTAAAAAATAGAAAAAAGAAAATTATTTAGGATGTGCTATTGGTTGAACTGGTAGCATTCGCAGAAGACGTTGCGTTATCTCCTTTAAGCTTTATCTGTCCTCTCATTAGTCCATCGGGATGGTCTTGTGTTTTGAGATTAACATACACATCGCCATTCGCAATCGCAGTCTTTAGATC